>DAIOXG010000120.1:0-7442 GCA_036758085.1 Prevotella sp.
AGAAGTCTGGAACGTCTTCGGCGTGAGGTCGCGCTTCATCTGACGGATGTACTCCTCACCAAGAAGCTGGAGGTTTTCGAGGGTGGAATACTCCTTATAATATACGGCGACAGAGCGCATACGGTTGAGCGACTGGTCGAGCCACTTCAAGTAATTGGGGAGATACGAGGGAATGGGCTGATGCTGCTCTTTGAGCGTGGCGATGCGCTCCTTCGTCTGCCAAATCTTGTAGATAGTGCCCTTGATGGTGTCGATGAGTTCCGTGTCCATCTTGTCCTCGTAGTGCAGGAACCACGAGCCCTTGGTAGTCTGCGGCATATCAGAGAGCACCATCATACTATGATTAAAACTGTGATGCCCGAAATACGAGCGTATGCCACCGTTGGCAGGGAGCGTTTCGTCCTTCAGTTTGTTGTAGTCGATGAACTTCGCCTCGTCGATAAGCAGCCATGAGAGCGTGAGCGAGTTGGAGGAGCCCGGACGATCCTGACTGATGATGATAGCCACGGAGCCGTTGTAGAACGTGATGACATGCTCATAGTCGGCAGGCTCGGTGATGGGCTTTGAGAATGATTTGGGCGGTTTGCGTCCGACCACATAGTGAACACCATTGATATATCCCCACCGCTTCCACGCAGCGAGCAGACCAGGGAGCGTGTTGGTAAGACCATGCTTGAACGTGGGGACGACGATGCCGCCCGTGGAGCCGGGCATCCGCTGCATATTGCGCAGGACGAACGGCGAAGCGATGGAGTCCGTCTTGCCAGTGCGTCGACCAGCCACGATGACGGTGGTCTTGGCGGCGATGTACTGCGTGAGGAGCTGCGGCTTGTTGAAATAGACGCGCTTGGAATGGAGCCGGGCTTCGGAGTCCCAGAGGGTGGTATCAACTTTTGATTCTTTCATTGCTGCTTTGTTTTATTGGGAGTAAGCCTTACTAAGCCTTTTTAAGCCTTACTATGCCGTGGGTATGGGCTTGTTTGGAAAAGTGCAACGGAGTGTTGCAGTTTTACTCTTGGGTGTCGGGGGTGTTATCGTCTTCGGGCTTGAAGATGTCGTCCAATACCAAATCAGCCTGTTCGTACTGCACGTTGTCGGTGTCGGGGTGAGAGGCGGACAACTCCTGCGTGAGGCGGCGGATGCGGTCGTCGATGTTGGGGACAGGGGTGATGCCCACGACACGAGGATCAGTGGTGGGGAAGAAAGGCTGCACGACAATCATGTGGTATGGTTATCCTTGTCGTTCGCAGCCATCAAGGACAATGAGCGACAAATCCAATAGTCCTTTTCGATGAAAATGCTTTTGATACCAAGACCGCCATCCTCTATAGGTTGGGATGCTGCTTGCAAAGCATCGAAGAACAAATCCCAGTTTTCATGTAGTTTCATATGATATTCCTGTTCTTTTTGTTTGATAACACTTGATCGGAGACAGGCAACCTGTAACTTGTCACTCCATTCAATGTACTGCTGATGGTTTCTGTGTCAAGTCCTAAATTCTCGAAGATAGCTCCAAGCAACGCTCTTACGAAGTGCTGGAAAAGTACTATTGAATAGCACAACATTTATTAGAAAACCGATAAGACATTTCATAGGCAATATTCATTGTATTCCATAAAAAATGCGTATTTTTGCTGACTTCAGAGTGGTAACAAGGGACAATTATGAGAGCTTTTTGCTGACGGAGAAATAAGGAAATGGATTAGCACACCGTGTTCCACTTCTATACGGGCGGAGCCAAAACTGTGCACCGAAAAAAAATTCCTTCACCACATAACATTGATAGTCAAAGAATTACAACAATGGTGAAGGATTTTTGTTTTTTACAATTCTATTTATAATATAATTCATAGAGAGAAGAAAATGAAGAATGTAATACTTGATTTCGACGGGACTATAGGCGACAGCCAGTCTCTTATCATCTGCACTATGCAACAGACTATGCGGAAACTCGGACTGGAAGTTAAGGCAAAGGAGGATTGCGCGAGAACAATCGGACTGAGACTGGAGGAGGGGTTCCAGTTGCTATACGCCATGACGCATGACGAAGCTATGCAATGCGCCGATATGTACCGAAGAATCTTTATGGAAAACAAAGAGAAAATGACGGTTAAGCCGTTTCCTCATGTTATTGAAACAATAAGGCGGATGGCAGCAGACGGACACACCGTGGCTATCGCCAGCAGCAGAAGCAGGGCGTCACTATTGGAATATGTGGAACAGATGGACATCGCCGACTACATATCTTGTATCGTTGCCGCCAATGACGTGGAGAAGGTGAAGCCAGCACCGGACATGGTGCTGAAGGTTCTGAAGGAAACCGACGGCAAACCGGAGGACACTATCGTCGTGGGCGACATGACATATGATATTGAAATGGGAAGAAATGCAGGAACAAAGACTTGCGGAGTAACCTACGGCAACGGTACACGGGAGCAACTCGCCATTGCCGACTACATCATTGATGATTTTGCGGAACTGCTGAAGATTATTTTTTAATCGGATTCTATATATTACGAATAAAATCCATTACCTTTACGGTATATTCCTCATGATGGTCGCGATAAGCCATGGCATGTACAGATCCTTTTGCTATGAAAATCGCTTTTCTACCTTTCTTCTTAGCTTCATAAAGAGGACGAAGCATACTGTAAGGCACAAAACTGTCTTTGTCGCCATGAATAAACAGCATAGGTTTGGTGCTCCGTCGAACTTGCTCTATCTGACACGCCTTGTCAAACGACCAACCGTATTTCTCTTTACACAACCATGAAGTAGTATTCATCAGCGGGAACGACGGCAAAGAAAACTGCTCGCTTAACTGGGCGGCAAACTCATCCCACACACTCGAATAGCCACAGTCTTCAACGAAGCATTTAATATACGGCGGAGTCTTTTCGCCTGCAACAGCCATCGTCGTGGCTGCGCCCATAGAAATGCCATGAACCACCATTCTCGTGGTTGACGTCTGCGAAGGTTTGAACACATCGTTTGCTACCTCTGCCCAACGGATAACATCCCAACGATCCAGCCACCCCATCTGTATATGGTCGCCCTCGCTTTTTCCATGTCCATACAAATCCGGCAAGAGAACATTATATTCCAAATCGTGATTATACATATAGGCAATATGCAGCATACCCTCGGCACGCACTTTATAGCCATGAACAACTACAGCTGTCTTTTCTGTTTTCTCCGGGGCATAGAGATAAATGGCATGTGCCCTGTAGCCGGACGGCATAACGACAAATGTATCTCTAACACAATGATACCTATATATGGAATCAATCCAGTTTTTCGTCCACGGACATTCTTTCTCCATTCTGCTGCGCCAGTGTTCTGCCGACAATCTTTCATCTTTTGGGTAGCCGAGAGAATAACCTAACATATAGCTACTGGCGAGATAAAGACAAACAAATACGGCAATTACAACAGCAAGCACTATACCTATTATATATATATGTTTCTTTTTCATCATTCTTCTTTTTGTCAGTTATGTTTATATGAATGGGAAACGATGTCTATAAATTAATGACCAATATTTCTCCGCTGCCAAATATAAGCAAAATAATGCTATCCAGCAATCTCTTCGCTGAAAAAAACAGAAATACAGGAAATAAGGTATTCCAGCACGAAGACAATAAAGACTATCATAAAATAACCATATTTCAGAACTAATTTAGTAGGAGATAAATGTTTATTACATT
This sequence comes from Prevotella sp., assembly GCA_036758085.1. Lineage (GTDB taxonomy): Bacteria > Bacteroidota > Bacteroidia > Bacteroidales > Bacteroidaceae > Prevotella. Next base: position 3,708 of record DAIOXG010000120.1, read on the forward strand.
TATCTTCTGCTTTTATTTAATATCTTATGAATCACCCACATTTTGGGTATTTTTTATGATACGCAAAATGCACAAAAAGAGCTTTTTTCTTTGAAGAATAAACAAAAATATATACATTTGCACAACAAAAAAAGCTCAACAACATGAAGAAATTACTACTCTTAACTTTTTTGCTTTTCACAGTAACCGCTGCATGCACATATGCACAAAACAACTCAAGGAAAAGCTGGACACAGAGAAATGCCGCAGGTGGAATTGACAAGTACGAAATGAACAAGGATGGGTCGCTGACTGTACATTCTGAATCACCATGCATATGGTGTCATGGCAACAAATACTGTTCTATCTGCAACGGTATGGGTGGCACATATAGTGCAGCCTACAACCTTTGGTACACATGTCGCAGCTGTCTTGGTTCTAAAGTCTGCCAGAACTGCAAAGGTGTGGGTATAGTGAAATCTGTTTCACACATCGATAAGAACCAAAACTCAAACATGTATAGCTCAAACGGATATTCTGTATCCGGAAACGCTGGAGGGTACATTGTTACAAGTCCGAACGGAAAGAAATCAGCATATCCAAGCAAAGGTGGCTCATCACGAAGCAGCAAAAGAGAAAGTCCGACCTATGTTGATGAAATTGTCTACAACCACAGCTATACGGGACTGAACCAAAGTTTAATGTGGTGTGAAAAATGTAAGTCGGCAGGTCCTGCACACACGCATATCAAGAAAAGGGTTAGATAACCCATTGACTTACATTCATTAAAGCGGCGCTTTACTATCTGTAAAACGCCGCTTTAATGAATGTATACCTATGCTGCACTCTCGAGTGCCAAAACACTTTATGATTTTGGTACTGGGTTTTAATATAAAAAAAGATTTATTTCCCCACATCACCTGGAGATATTCCAAACTCCTCCTTAAAGCGCTTTGCGAAATACGACGGAGTGCTGAAGCCCACTTCGTATGCCACCTCAGAGATATTCTTGTCGGTGGTTTCAAGAAGCTGCTTTGCTCTTGACAAACGGGCTTTTCTGAGCAGGTCGACAACGGAATATCCCGTCAGAGCCTTCACCTTGCGATACAGTTGCACACGGCTCAGTCCCATCTCGCTACCAAGGTCTTCCACCGAGTATTCCGCATCTGGAATATGTTTCTTTATCGTCTTTCGCAGTTGAGAGATAAAGGTATTGTCTTTCTCCCCCAACTCCTTTTGTTCTTCTTCCTCCAGCATAGAACCGGAGAAAATTTTCCTCAACTGGCAACGGTTCTTCAGGAGGTTGTCAATTCTTGATATCAGGGTTTCGGCTGTAAAAGGCTTGGTGATATACGAATCCGCCCCACTGTCGTAGCCCTCCTTGCGCTGTTCTTCGAGCGACTTTGCCGTGAGGATTATAACGGGGATATGTGATGTTGAAACGTCGTTTTTTATCCGGCTGCAAAACTCCAGACCGTTCATTACGGGCATCATCACATCGCTAATAACCAGTTGCGGCACCATCCGCTGCGACAATTTCAGTCCTTCCTCTCCATTTTGTGCCTCTATCACATTGTATTTTGCATGCAAGATACCCTTTAGGTAAGTTCGCATGCCCTCGTTGTCGTCAACAACGAGAACCAGCGGACGGTTGCTGTCGTAATCCTCTGTTCCGGTAATTGCCGAGAGGTTCTGCTCCGAGATAATATCCTTTACAGAATAGTCGTCGGCAAGTTTCGGTTCGGTTTTTATTTCATCCTGTTTGTCAAGTGCCGCATCATAGCCAGGCTGGGATTCGGGGATAGAGAAATAGAAACGGCAGCCCTTTTGCAGTTCGCTCTCCACCCCCACTTCACCTTTATGCAGTTCGACATACGCCTTTACGATAGCCAGTCCGATGCCCGTTCCGCCCACAGAATCCTTTGATTGGTAGAAGCGTTCAAAGACATGCCGCCTGTCGTCTGTCGACATGCCCTTGCCGGTATCGGCAACAGAAACGACATATCTGCCGTCTATATGTTCCAGCGATATAGTGATGCGTCCATGTTGCGGAGTATACTTTATGGCATTGGTCATAAGATTGAAGAAGACATGGGCAATCTTCTCTTTGTCGGCAATGACAATACATTCACCGTCGGTCTTAACGGATTTTTTAAGTTCTATATGCTTCCGTTCTGCCACTATCAGGAAGTCATTGCTCCATACATCCAGAGCCTTGGCGATATCAAAACGGTTAAGCAAGAGCTTTGCCTTGTCGTTCTGTATTTTCCTGAATTCAAGAATCTCGCCCACCATTTGGGTCAATATCCCAACGTTGCGCCGTATCATGTCAACAAGTTTGCGAGCCTCGCCACTGATATTGCCAGTCTCGGCAAGTTGGTCGGCAGGACCGGATATTAGCGTTAGCGGCGTGCGCAGTTCATGGGAGATGTTGGTAAAGAAACGCAACTGGTTACTGGTCATCTGCTCCACTTCCTCAGCCATCTTCTTCTGTTTCTGCAAACTAACATTCAGTTGTCTGTTGTATTTTGTCTTAACGAGAAAGGCTTTCATGGCGAGAGAACATGCTATGATAAGCATCACGACAAGAAACAGCAGCATAAAGAGATAGCTTCGCTGTGTGTCGAAGGCATTTGTCGTGGTTTCCACCCTTTTGCGGAGCGATATCAGCTCGTCGCTCTGCCGCTTCGTCTCGTCGTTCTGCATGAGCAGCACACAGGCATTGTCGTTTGTAACAAGGGCTGAAGAGAGAAGGTTCTCTCTCTCGTACTTCTTCTTCTCCAGGATATTCATGGCGAGTTCCATGAGTTTGTCGCCACGAGTAGGATATATATACGAAGCCAGCAGCTCGCCGTCTCTTACCATCTGCATTCCTCCGCCACCCTGCGGAATGGCATCGATACCAAGGAAGATTATACTTTTGGGGTCAATATGATGCTTAACGACCGCCCGACGTGCTCCGGCTGCCATACGGTCGTTGTGGGCATATACGCAGTTGAAGGCAGGATGCTTGCATGAGAGTAGTGAGTCCATCATGCTGAAAGCAGTCTGCTCCGTCCAGTCAGCCTCAACATGTTCCACTATATTTATATTATGGTGTGTGGCAGCCTCCTTATCGAAGCCTTCCTTTCTGCCGATTGCCGGCGATGATGACATCAATCCGCATATTTCTATCACCCTTGCCGTTTCATTTGTCTGGCTCGTAAGATAGCGTGCCATATTCTTGCCCATTTCATTATTGTCGGCTCCGATATATGCCGTGTATTTGCTTGAGTTGGTGCGACGGTCGAACACTATCACCGGTATTCCCTTGTCATACACCCTCTCTATCGCCTTGGTTATCGTTGCATCTATTGGAGCCACGATGAGCAAGTCTACAGGCAAGTTTGCCAAACTGTCTATCTGCCGGATTTGCCTGGCTGCATTGTCGCCTGCCGATAAAATTTTCAGTTCCACATTGTCGTGGGCATAGGCTGAGATGCGCAATTCATCGTTTAACTTCTTCCGCCATACATCTTCGCTGCATTGCGAAATGCCGATTACATATTCTGCAGGCCGCTTGCCACACGAGAACAGAGTGGCAATTACGGCAATGATAATTCCAAAAACTATAATGTTTCTCTTCATAATATGACAATAAATTGTGTTTATATGAGAAAAAGGCAATGCAAATATAAGCAAAAAACTTTACACTATATATTATATATCTATATTTTTTATATTAAGAATTTTCGATAAAAATATTGCCGAATCTAA
>DAIOXG010000121.1:0-7414 GCA_036758085.1 Prevotella sp.
GCTCTGTTACTCGAGGAAGACCTCCCGTGATATCTCCTGCCTTACCTACAGAACGTGGTATCTTGACAAGTGTAGTACCAGTTGCAACCTTCTGTCCGTCTTCTACAACAACGTTACCGCCTACAGGAAGGTTATATGTACCAATAATCTCGCCATTCTCATCAACGATATCACAGGTTGGCACCTTTGTCTTATCCTTTGACTCGGTAATTATACGCTCGGTAAGTCCGGTCGTGTCATCGGTCTCAGAATGGAACGTAACGCCTTCGATAACATCACGGAACTTCAATGTACCGGCATATTCTGTAACGATAACGGCATTGAATGGGTCCCACTTTGCAATCACGGTACCTTTAGCAACACTCTCACCATGCTTATGATAAAGAGAACTACCATAAGGTACGTTCATCGTAGATAGAACGATATCGGTATGAGGATCGATGAAACGAATCTCGGCAAGACGGCTGACAACCATCTCACACTCTACATCGCTACCGTCATCTGCCTTTTCAACAAATGGTACGGTACGAAGCTCATCAAACTCAATCTTTGCATCATTCTTTGCAACGATAGTGGCATTGGCAGCCGCATTGGAAGCAATACCTCCGGCGTGGAACGTACGAAGTGTAAGCTGTGTACCCGGCTCACCGATAGCCTGAGCTGCGATGACACCAACAGCCTCTCCCTTCTGAACCATACGGCTCGTTGCAAGATTTCGTCCGTAACACTTCATGCAGACTCCATGCTTGCTTTCGCAAGTAAGCACAGAACGAATCTCGACACTCTCGATTGGAGAGTCTTCGATTGCTTGAGCTATAGGCTCTGTTATCTCTTCACCGGCAGCAACAATAAGCTCACCTGTGGTTGGATTGACAATATCATGTACTGAAACACGACCAAGGATACGCTCATACAATGTTGAAATTACCTCATCACCATTCTTCAGGGCTGTACAAACAAGTCCACGAAGCGTACCGCAGTCTTCCTCATTGATGATGACATCATGAGAAACGTCAACAAGACGACGTGTCAGATATCCTGCATCGGCAGTCTTCATAGCGGTATCGGCAAGACCCTTACGGGCACCGTGGGTAGAGATAAAGTACTCCAACACGCTCATTCCCTCCTTAAAGTTGGAAAGAATAGGGTTCTCGATAATCTGCGCTCCTTCTGCACCTGCTTTCTGAGGTTTTGCCATAAGTCCACGCATACCGGCAAGCTGACGAATCTGGTCTTTAGAACCACGGGCTCCAGAATCAAGCATCATGTAGATGGCATTGAATCCCTGGTCAGCCTCGGTCATCTCCTTCATCAAAACGTTTCCAAGGTCATTGTTGACATGAGTCCATGCATCAATTACCTGGTTATAACGCTCCTTGTCGGTGATGAATCCCATATTATAGTTGTCGGTAATCTGACGAACTTCTTCGTTACCGCGCTCTACAAGCTCTTTCTTTTCTGGCGGAATGATAATATCGTCAAGGTTGAACGAAAGTCCTGCCAGGTAAGCCATACGATAACCAAGGTTCTTGATTCCGTCGAGGAATTCACATGCACGTGCAAATCCTACAGCCTTGATAACATCTGAAATGATGTCACGAAGACTCTTCTTAGATATTACCTTATTAACATATCCTACCTCATCTGGTATAATACCATTGACAATAACACGACCGACAGAAGTTTCTACCATTCTCTGAACATAGTTTCCATTCTCGTCAAGATCCTTAACTATAACCTTAACCTGAGCATGGAGGTCGCATCGCTTCTCGTTATTGGCAATGATAGCCTCCTCCGGTCCATAGAATGTAAGTCCTTCACCCTTAGCTCCCGGACGAATCTTTGTAATATAATAAAGTCCGAGCACCATATCCTGCGACGGCACCGTGATAGGAGCTCCATTGGCAGGATTAAGGATGTTGTGGCTCTGAAGCATCAAGATCTGAGCCTCAAGAACTGCCTCATTGCTCAATGGAAGATGGACAGCCATCTGGTCACCGTCGAAGTCGGCGTTGAATGCCGTACAAGCCAACGGATGAAGCTGAATTGCCTTACCCTCGATAAGTTTCGGCTGGAATGCCTGAATACCAAGTCGGTGAAGTGTAGGGGCACGGTTCAAGAGTACCGGATGTCCCTTCATTACATTCTCAAGAATATCCCAAATAACTGGCTCACGACGGTCTACGATCTTCTTTGCACTCTTTACAGTCTTTACTATTCCACGCTCAATAAGCTTACGGATAATAAATGGCTTGTAAAGCACAGCTGCCATAAGCTTTGGCAGACCGCACTCACCCATCTTCAACTCTGGACCTACAACGATTACCGAACGAGCAGAATAGTCAACACGCTTACCGAGAAGATTCTGACGGAAACGACCAGCCTTACCCTTTAGAGAGTCAGACAAAGACTTCAACGGACGGTTTGATTCGCTCTTTACAGCACTACTCTTTCGTGAGTTGTCAAACAAGCTGTCTACAGCTTCCTGCAACATACGCTTCTCGTTACGGAGAATAACCTCTGGAGCCTTAATCTCGATAAGTCTCTTCAAACGGTTATTACGGATAATAACTCGACGATAGAGATCATTGAGGTCGGATGTAGCAAAGCGTCCGCCATCCAACGGAACCAATGGACGAAGTTCAGGAGGAGTAACAGGAATAATCTTCATAATCATCCACTCCGGTCTGTTCACGCCACGGCTGCCACGAAAAGCTTCTACTACTTGCAATCGTTTCAGAGCCTCAGTCTTACGCTGCTGCGAAGAGTCACTGTTCGCACGGTCACGAAGTTCATAAGACAAAGAATCGAGATCAAGATTTGCAAGCAAATCATAGATAGCCTCGGCACCCATCTTTGCAACAAACTTTGAAGGATCAGAATCATCAAGATATTCATTATCCTCTGGCAGATGATCCATGATATCGAGATACTCATCCTCTGTAAGAAGATCCATCTTATGAGAACCATTCAGTTCGTTTCCCTCTGAATCTTTCTTGCCTTCCCACAATCCTGGTTGAATTACGATATACTTCTCGTAATAAATTACAGCATCGAGTTTCTTTGTAGGCAATCCCAGCAAATAACCAATTTTGTTTGGCAATGAGCGGAAATACCATATATGAGCCACAGGAACAACAAGTTCGATGTGGCCGGTACGCTCACGGCGCACCTTTTTCTCGGTAACCTCCACACCGCATCGGTCGCAGACGATACCTTTATATCTAATTCGCTTGTACTTTCCGCAAGCACACTCGTAATCCTTTGTCGGACCGAAGATGCGCTCGCAGAACAAGCCGTCACGCTCCGGCTTGTACGTACGGTAGTTGATGGTTTCCGGCTTAGTAACCTCACCGTATGAATTCTCGAGGATTTCCTCCGGTGAAGCAAGACCGATGGTAATCTTCGTGAAATTACTCTTTATCTTTGTATCTTTTTTAAAAGCCATAATTCTTGTATATAAATATTTGTAAAGAGTTGTCTTTTAGTCAAGCTTAATGCTAAGTCCCAAACCGCGAAGCTCATGCAGCAACACATTGAGAGATTCCGGAATACCCGGTGTAGGCATCGGCTCACCCTTGACAATAGCCTCGTAAGCCTTTGAACGTCCTACGACATCATCCGACTTGATTGTAAGAATCTCTTGAAGCACATGACTTGCGCCGAAAGCCTCAAGAGCCCAAACCTCCATCTCTCCGAAACGCTGTCCACCGAACTGAGCCTTACCTCCAAGAGGCTGCTGAGTGATGAGCGAATACGGACCGATAGAACGAGCGTGCATCTTATCCTCAACCATATGACCGAGTTTCAAGAAGTATGTTATACCAACAGTTGCCGGCTGGTCGAACATCTCTCCTGTCTCACCGTCATACAAGTGCATAGAACCAAGGTTTGGCAAACCTGCCTTGTCAGTCCACTCCTTCAAGTCTTCAAGCTTAGCACCATCAAAGATTGGAGTAGCAAACTTAACACCCAAGCGCTTTCCTGCAGCACCGAGAATAGCCTCGAAGATCTGTCCGAGGTTCATTCGAGAAGGCACACCCAACGGGTTCAGAACCAGGTCAACCGGACGTCCGTCTGGCAAGAACGGCATATCCTCCTGACGAACAATCTTAGAAACGATACCCTTGTTACCATGGCGACCGGCAAGCTTATCACCAACACCAATCTTACGTTTCTTGGCAATATATACCTTAGCCATCTGCAGAATGCCAGAAGGCAGCTCATCACCGATAGTGATAGCGAACTTACGGCGTTTATTCTCAGCATCAAGAAGCTTAGCCTTCTTGAGGAAGTTTGTAATCAACTTAGATATCAAGCCGTTAGCGTGCTCGTCGTCAGTCCAGTTGTTAGTCTGGATTCCCTCATAATCAAGGTTCTTGAGCTGAGTAGTAGTAAACTTGCTACCCTTAGTGATAATCTCAGCACCAGAGTAATCCTTAATACCCTGAGAAACCTTATCCTCGGTGAGGGTAAGCAACTTGTCAACGAGAATATCTTTCAGATCATCAACCTTAGCCTCGAACTCCTCGTCAATCTTTGCCAATATAGCCTTGTCCTTCTGCTTAGAAGCACGAGTCTTGATAGCACGAGAGAAAAGTTTCTTGTCAATAACGACACCACTCAGCGATGGATTAGCCTTCAGTGAAGAATCCTTCACATCACCAGCCTTGTCACCGAAGATGGCACGCAACAGTTTCTCCTCAGGAGAAGGATCGCTTTCGCCCTTAGGTGAAATCTTACCGATAAGGATATCGCCAGGTTCAACACGTGCTCCGACACGAATAATACCATTGTCGTCGAGGTCCTTTGTAGCCTCCTCGCTGACATTAGGAATATCATTCGTAAACTCCTCTGTTCCGCGCTTTGTCTCACGAACATCGAGAGAGAACTCGTCTACATGAACAGAAGTAAGCACATCATCACGTACGACACGCTCGTTAAGAACGATAGCATCCTCATAGTTGTAACCCTTCCATGGCATGTATGCAACAAGAAGGTTACGTCCCAAAGCCAGCTCACCATCCTCGGTAGCATAACCTTCGGTAAGGATATCTCCCTTCTTCACTCTCTGTCCCTTGTTACAGATAGGACGGAGGTCGATGGTCATATTCTGGTTCGTACGGCGGAACTTAGGAATACGGTATTCCTTAAGAGCCGGTTCAAAGCTTACAAATTCCTCGTCTTCAGTTCTGTCATAAAGGATTCGGATAGTAGTAGCGTCAACATACTCAATGACACCCTCACCCTCGGCAGTAATCATAGTACGCGAATCCACACAAACCTGCTTCTCAATACCGGTACCAACGATAGGAGCCTCATTATGAAGCAACGGAACAGCCTGGCGCATCATGTTGGATCCCATCAATGCACGGTGAGCATCGTCATGCTCCAAGAACGGGATAAGACCAGCCGCAATAGAGGCAATCTGCTGCGGCGATACATCCATAAGGTCTACCTGAGTTGGTGGAACAACAGGGAAGTCAGCATCCTGGCGGCATTTAACGACCTCACGAATAAATGTACCGTCATCATTCAGCGGAGCATTACCCTGACCGATAACATGGTCTTCCTCCTCCTCAGCGGTAAGATAAACCACATCCTCGTTTTTCAGATCCACGACACCATCCTTAACCTTACGGTAAGGAGTCTCGATGAATCCGAGTTCATTAATCTTAGCATACACACAGAGAGAAGAGATAAGTCCGATGTTAGGACCTTCAGGACTCTCAATAGGACATAGACGACCATAGTGAGTATAGTGCACGTCACGAACCTCAAATCCAGCGCGCTCTCTTGAAAGGCCACCAGGTCCGAGTGCAGAGAGACGACGTTTGTGAGTAACCTCAGCCAGAGGGTTCGTCTGGTCCATGAACTGCGACAGCGGGTTAGTTCCGAAGAACGAGTTGATAACACTTGAAATAGTCTTCGTGTTAATCAAGTCAGTCGGAGTAAACACCTCATTGTCGCGCACATTCATACGCTCACGGATAGTACGGCTCATACGAGCCAAACCGATAGAGAACTGATTGCTCAACTGCTCACCGACAGTACGTACACGACGATTGCTCAAGTGGTCGATATCATCCACCGTAGCATTAGAATTAACGAGCTGAATGAGATATTTAATAATCTCGATAATATCTTCTTTAGTCAAGATACGAACATCCATGTCAGTATCAAGACCTAACTTCTTATTAATACGGTAACGACCGACATCACCCAAATCATAACGTTTGTCAGAGAAGAACAAGTTCTGGATAACCTCCCTTGCGCTGGCATCATCAGCAGGATCAGCATTACGCAGCTGATGATAAATATAAAGCACAGCCTCCTTCTCAGAGTTACTTGGGTCCTTCTGCAGAGTATTGAAGATAATAGAATACTTGTTGGCAGTCTCAGCATCCTTATGCAGCAGGATGGTAGAGCAGCCGCTATCAATAATATCCTCAATATTCTCCTTAGTGATAACCGTCTCGCGGTCCATAATCACTTCATTACGCTCGATAGAAACAACCTCGCCGGTATCCTCGTCAACGAAATCCTCGTTCCAGCTTTTCAGCACACGGGCAGCAAGAGTCCTACCGATAGCCTCCTTCATATTCTTCTTGTTAACCTTAACCTCTTCAGCAAGGTCGAAGATCTGCAGAATATCCTTATCCGACTCAAAACCGATGGCACGCAAAAGAGTAGTAACCGGCAATTTCTTTTTACGGTCGATATAAGCATACATCACGTTGTTGATATCCGTAGCAAACTCAATCCAGGAGCCCTTGAACGGGATGATACGTGCAGAATAGAGAGCCGTACCGTTAGCATGAATACCCTGAGCGAAGAAAACGCCCGGAGAACGGTGCAACTGCGAAACAACAACACGCTCAGCACCATTAATTACAAAAGTGCCGTTAGCCGTCATATACGGAATAGTACCCAGGAAAACGTCCTGAATAAATGTTCCGAAGTCCTCATGTTCAGGATCCGTACAGTACAGTTTCATTTTAGCCTTCAAAGGCACACTATAAGTAAGTCCGCGCTCAAGACACTCGTCAATGGAGTAGCGAGGCGGGTCGATATAGTAATCCAGGAACTCAAGAACGAAATTATTTCGAGTGTCGGTGATAGGGAAGTTCTCTGAGAACACCTTATACAAACCGTCGTTCTTACGTTCCTCAGGCGGAGTGTCTAACTGCAGGAAGTCTCTGAAAGACTTAAGCTGCACATCAAGGAAATCCGGATAAGGCATCGGATTTTTGATGCTGGCAAAGTTTACTCTATTATCAACGATTTTAGAAGCCATTACAGATGTTTGTTACCAATTATAAAACCACCATGAATAGAAATCATCATCTCCTTATATAGAGATACAATCCGCTGTGGTGGCAAGCAGCAGAAATATAAAGACACAAAAAGGTTA
>DAIOXG010000122.1:0-7314 GCA_036758085.1 Prevotella sp.
ATGTTTATTGGCATTTTTTTATACATATTCTTTCTTGTTTAAGAAAAATGTTGTTATTTTGCACCGATTTTCAATGGAGTTCCGCTCTATAGGCTTTAGGGCGTTCGTTACAAAGAATTATCAAAACGTATAATATTTAAATAATGAAAGTATTTCATAAGATAGTAGATCTGCAGAATGAGTTGTTTGCTGCTCGCAAGGAAAAGAAGACTGTTGGTCTCGTTCCCACTATGGGAGCTCTTCATGAGGGACATGCCTCTTTGGTGTCTCGCAGCGTAAAGGAAAATGATGTTACAGTAGTTTCTGTATTTGTAAATCCTACTCAGTTTAATGACAAAAACGATTTAAAAACATATCCGCGTACTCTTGATGCTGACTGTCATCTGCTTGAAAGCGTTGGTGCTGATTATGTTTTTGCACCTGGTGTAGATGACATGTATCCCGTGCCTGATAATCGTCATTTTGAGTTTCCTCCTGTTTCTACGGTGATGGAGGGTGCTCATCGTCCTGGACATTTTAATGGCGTATGTCAGGTCGTTAGTCGCTTGTTCTATATCGTTCGTCCTGACAGGGCATATTTCGGCGAGAAGGATTGGCAGCAGATTGCTGTTATCAAGGCTTTGGTGAAGTATCTCGGTTTGAGTGTAGAGATTGTAGAGTGTCCTATCGTAAGAGAGGCTGACGGTCTTGCAAAATCTTCACGCAATACTCTTCTTTCCGCAGATGAAAGAAAAATTGCGCCGATGATTTACAAGTATCTTAGCGAGAGCTTGGAATATGCAAAGAACCATTCTCTGAAGGAAACTCATGATTGGGTCGTTGACAGCATTAATGCTGTTGATGGTCTTGAAGTTGAATATTTCTCCATTGTCAATGGGGATACGCTCCTTGATGTAGAGAATTGGAGCGATTCTGATAATATTGTAGGTTGTATTACTGTATATTGCGGGAAAAAGCCTATTCGTCTGATTGATCACATTAAATATAATTGCAAATAATTGTAGGGAAGATGCTTATTGAAGTTTTAAAGAGCAAACTGCATTGTGTTAAGGTTACTGAGGCTAACTTGAATTATATGGGTAGTATAACCATAGACGAGGACTTGCTTGATGCAGCTAATCTTATTGCAGGTGAAAAGGTTCAGATTGTTGACAATAATAATGGAGAACGTTTTGAAACGTATATAATTAAGGGTGAGCGTGGTAGCGGTTGCATTTGTCTAAATGGTGCTGCAGCACGTAAATGTCTTGTGGGCGATACGGTTATTATTATTGCTTATGCTCTCATGGATTTTGAGGAGGCCAAGACTTTTAAGCCTACTGTTGTATTCCCTGTTGATAATAAACTGGTCAAGTAATTCTTGTTCATATTTCAAGAATTCTTTATAAATAAAAAGCCGGATGGTAAGCAACCATCCGGCTTTTTATTGTTATTGTATTATTCCTTATTTTCGCTTTCTTCTTCATGAGCCTTTATTAGCTGCTGCTGTATGTCATTCGGAACAAGTTCGTAGCTTGCGAATTTTGTTGTGAATGAAGCGCGGCCACCGGTTAGTGAACTCAATGATATGCTATAGTTCGACAGTTCTTTCAGAGGAATCTTAGCCTGAAGCTTTTGATAGCCAGCCTCTGAGTCCATACCCATGATGAGTGCTCTACGTCCCTGTAGGTCGCTCATGACGTCGCCCATAAAGTCTGCCGGAACATAAACCTCGAGATCGTATATAGGCTCCAGAATTTTTGGACCTGCATTTTTGAATGCTTCTGAGAAGGCTGCTCTTGCTGCAAGCATGAATGACAGTTCGTTACTGTCAACAGGGTGCATCTTTCCGTCGTATACGATAACTCTCACGTCTCGTGCATAACTTCCTGTCAGCGGACCTTGCTCCATGCGTTCCATTATTCCCTTAAGGATGGCAGGCATGAATCTTTGGTCTATGGCTCCTCCTACAACAGAGTTGATAAATACGAGCTTTCCGCCCCAATCCAAATCTACCACTTCTTTGTTCTTGATGTTCATCTTGAACTCTTGTCCGTTAATCTTGTAAGATGTCGGGTCTGGCATACCTTCAGCATATGGCTCTATGATAAGGTGTACTTCACCAAATTGTCCGGCACCTCCAGACTGCTTCTTGTGTCTGTAGTCGGCACGTGCAAGTTTTGTTATTGTTTCGCGGTATGGGATTCTTGGCTCAGAATACTCAACGTTTATCTTTTCGTTGTTTTCAAGTCTCCATTTCAGTGTACGTAGATGGAACTCTCCCTGTCCGTGAACAATTGTCTGCCTCAGTTCTTTGCTTTGTTCCACAACCCATGTCGGGTCTTCCTGTCTCATCTTAAGCAGGGCAGCCATCATCTTTTCGGTTTCAGCCTCGTTAACGGCTTTTATTGCACGTGAGTATTTTGAGTTCGGATATTTTATGAAGTCGAAACGGTTGTCGCAGTCTTTTCCATTGAGAGTGTTGCCTGTTTTTACGTCTTTCAGTTTTACGGTGCATCCGATATCTCCGGCATCGAGTTCGTCAACAGCCTGTCTGTTGGCACCAGCACATACATACAGGTTTGCGATACGCTCTTTAGAGCCGCGGTCAGCGTTAGTGAGATCGTCTCCTGCTTTCACTTTTCCGCTCATTACCTTGAAGTATGACACTTCGCCGATGTGTGGTTCCACTCCAGTCTTGAAGAAATACAATGATGTAGGTCCGTTGGAGTCAGCCGGAACTTCATTGCCTCTTGTGTTGTGTATCTTTGGCATTTCACTTACGAAAGGCACGACGTTTCCGAGGAATTCCATAAGTCTGCGTACTCCCATGCTCTTGCCTGCGCATACGCAAAATACAGGGAATATAGATCGCGTGATAAGTCCCTTGCGTATACCTTCGCGCATTTCGTCTTCAGTGAGGGTTTCCTCTTCGAAGAATTTCTCCATTAAGGTTTCGTCGTTTTCTGCTGCTGCCTCAACGAGAGTCTTGTGCAGTTCCATCGCCTTGTCCATTTCCTCTTCCGGTATGTCTTCGATGATAGGAGCTCCACCTTCAGGCTTCCATGAGTATTTTTTCATTAGCAGCACATCAATGAGGGCATTGAAGTCTGGTCCTGTTTGTATCGGGTATTGTATTTGTACGCATTTTGAACCATATATATCTTTCATAGAGTTGATGATGGAGTCAAAATCGCATTTTTCGCTGTCAAGTTGGTTTACCAGGAATATTACAGGTTTTTTGAGCTTTTCTGTATAGCGGAAGATGTTCTGTGTGCCAACCTCAGGTCCATATTGTCCATTAATTAGGACGAGGGCTTGGTCAGTAACGTTGAGTGCTGTGATGGCACCTCCCACAAAGTCGTCAGATCCTGGGCAGTCTATTATATTAAGCTTTTTGTTGTTCCACTCCACGTTTAAAACAGTTGAGAATACTGAGTAGCCGTATTCTTGCTCAACTGGGAAATAGTCGCATACAGTGTTTTTTGCCTGTACCGTACCACGGCGTTTGATGACGCCACTTTCATAAAGCATAGACTCGGCAAGTGTTGTCTTGCCGGAACCCGCACTGCCAAGCAATGCGATGTTTTTGATTTCATTTGTTTGATAAACTCTCATGTTATTATAGATTTAAGTTTGTGTCGTATGTAAAAAAGAATTATATTTTCTTTCTTCTTTTCGACTTTATTAGATTTAACGGCTCTAAGTTACGGTTTTTTTCTTTTTCTGCAAAAGAAAGTTCATGATAAATCGATTTTTTAAAACATATTAGTACTTTTGCATAAAAAAATAAGGTTTTATGTCAGGAATTTACATTCATATCCCTTTTTGTAAGAGTCGGTGTGTTTATTGCGGCTTTTATTCAACTACGTCTCTTGACTTGCGCCATTCGTATGTTGATGCTATTTGTAGAGAACTTGAGCTTAGAAGTGATTATTTAAGTGAACCAGTATCTACTGTATATATAGGTGGTGGCACACCGTCGGTGTTGGCAGTTGATGATCTGGACAGGATTTTCAATGCTATATATAAATATAATAATGTACGCGGAAATTCTGAAGGAGTGGTTGAAGTTACAATAGAATGTAATCCCGATGACATCACAGATGAGTTCTGTTCATTTCTTTCTTTTTCTCCTGTCAATAGAGTAAGCATGGGTGTTCAGTCGTTTTCAGACGGTTTGCTGAAATTTGCCGGGCGCAGACACGATTCTCGTCAACCGAAAGTTGCGGTGGAGCGTTTGCGTCGTATAGGGATACCAAATATAAGCGTTGACCTTATGTTTGGTTTTCCGAAGGAGACTTTAGAGGTTTGGGAAAATGATATCGATACTGCTTTAAGTCTTGATGTTGAGCATATCTCAGCTTACAGTCTGATGTTTGAGGAGGGCACATGCCTTTATAGAATGTTGCAAAGAGGGGAAGTAAAGGAATGTGATGAAGAGACAAGTCTTGCCATGTTCAATTTGCTCATAGACAGACTTGAAGCGGCAGGATACGAACATTATGAAATCAGCAATTTTGCAAAGCCGGGTTTCCGTTCGCAGCACAACAGTAGCTATTGGCATGGCATTCCGTATCTTGGATTGGGAGCGTCGGCACATTCTTTTAATGGGAGTACAAGGCAGTGGAATATAAGCGATGTACGGAAATACATTGATTCGATTTCTTTTGGACATGTTCCGGCAGAAGTAGAGGTGCTTACGAAGGATAATTCCTATGATGACATGATAATGACGGGACTGCGCACCGTTGAAGGTGTTTCTCTTGATGAGGTCGAGAAACGTTTTGGTAAGGATTATTTGAATTTCCTTAAGCGTGAAGCTTCGAGGCATGTTGACGCAAAACTTCTGAAATACAGTGATGACAGAAGAAGTCTTTTTCTTACACGGAAAGGATTATTTGTTAGCGACAGTGTGATGTGTGATTTAATGCATGTGTAGATAAAAGATATGAATTCGGCATTTGTACCAAACGCTGTTAGTATCTCTATGCTGCACTAAAGGTGCAGCATAGTTGCACTTTTGGTGCCACTACTGTTTAATGTTGGTAATTGCCGTCATAGATGTTCGTTGTCTTAGTCAACAGGAATTTCACGACCAGCTTTGTTCCTTTTGCTTCCTATCACTTGCATTAAAGACAGAGGAATTTGAGGGTAAGTGAGGGAGGTGAGGGTAAGTGTGAGGGGTAAAAGCCTACCCCTCACACTTGCCCTCACCTATTCAATATATTGCTACTCAGAGGGTTATCGTGTAGGTGTGAGGGTGTGAGGGTAAAGCGCACGAAAAAATTTTTTAAAATATGATGACAAAATGTTTATCAAACCAGTGTCGTTCACATTTTACCAAAACGCCTAAATTCCTTTCGTATAATACAGGAATTTAGGCGTTTAAAATATTTTCTTTTGTAAGGTTAAAATAAAGAGGCTTTATTTGTAAAGTGGACCAAAGTTCTTACAAGCTCTGAAATCAGCCCCTTCCTTATCCATTCCGAAAGAATTCCATACCGAAGGGCGGAATATCATGTCGTCTTCAACGTTGTGCATGCATACAGGAATACGCAGCATAGAAGCAAGAGTAATCAAATCAGCACCGATATGACCGAAACATATAGCACCGTGGTTGGCTCCCCAGTTGTTCATTACAGAATAAACATCCTTAAATGCTGGCTTGTCGCAAAGGCGAGGAGCAAACCATGTTGTAGGCCATGTCGGGTCAGTACGCTTGTCTATGATATTATGAATGTCCGGGTCAATATCTACAGTCCATCCTTCGGCAATTTGCAAGACAGGTCCTTGTCCCTTAATAATATTCAAACGAGCCATGGTAACAGGCATGCCACCCTTTGTAAGGAAGTTGGATGAGAAACCGCCTCCACGGAAATAATCTCTGTTTGCAGGATACCACGTAGTTGCTTCAAGGCATTTTTCTACTTCAGTGTCGCTGATTTCCCATGGCTGTTTCATGGTAGGTCTACCTTCTTCGTCAGAGCATTGTCCAGTGCCGTCAAGGGTTGTCGCTCCGGAATTTATCAGGTGAATAATACCGTTGGCAGCTTTGCCGGTAAGTTCCTTGCCACTAACACGCTTTACAGCTTCTGGACTCCAGTAAGTCCTCACGTCAGAGAATATTGCAGCACGGTTGGTCAGCAAATGTTCAAACAGCATCGTAAGTCCGTTACAAGTATCGTTTTCCGTAGCAAAAACAATAGATTCGCGTATTCCGTTCCAGTCGAATGATGTGTTAAGCATAGCTTCAGCAAAATCACCGTTCGGCTTGTAGTCAGTCCATTGCCTCTGTCCCTGGAAACCTCCGGCAATAGCATTATGTCCGAGAGCCTCCTCATAGAATCCATTTTCTTTTAGCTTGTCATTTCCCTTCAAAAGATCACGGAAAATCATAGCCATTTTAGTAACGAATTCCCAGTCTTCGTCTTTCTCTTCTCTGTTCTTCTTCTTTTCCTCGCGGTTGCCTATATCCTCACCCTCGTTAGGTATGCAATACTTGCGTACCCATTGTATAGCTTTTTCGAATTCTTCCTTGTCAAAAATTCCGAGTTCTATTCTTCTCAGAATTTCAGTCATGTCAACTTGCTCAGCCCTGATACCGAGATATTCTTGCATAAAATCAGCATTGGCAATACTGCCGGCGATACCCATGGCAACATTACCAATAGATAGATACGATTTTCCGCGCATCGTTGCAACAGCTTGAGCACATCGAGCCCAGCGTAGAATCTTTACTTTAACATCCTCGGGTATGGTGTTGTCGTCCAGATCCTGTACGTCATGACCGTATATGCCAAATGCAGGCAGACCTTTTTGCGCATGAGCGGCAAGAACCGCAGCAAGATACACTGCTCCAGGTCTTTCCGTACCGTTAAATCCCCATACCGCCTTTGGGTATGTCGGATTCATATCCATTGTTTCTGAGCCGTAACACCAGCAAGGAGTTACAGAGATAGTGGCTCCAACACCGCAGCGTTCAAATTTCTCACTGCATCGTGCAGCTTCGGCTACTCTTCCTATTGTAGTGTCGGCAATGACACATTCTACAGGTGTACCGTCGCCATTTTTCAGGTTTTCGAATATGAGCTTTGCAACGGCAACAGCCATATTCATGGTCTTTTCTTCAAGACTCTCTCTAATTCCGCCCTGTCGTGCGTCTATAATAGGGCGGATACCGATTTTTGGATAGTTCTTCATAAGTTAATAGTTTTAGATTTGTTTTTTTTATTTTCTTGACGGAGTTATTCTAAATATGTAACTATACCAGACTCGCAATGTTGAAATTTCTTTTGTATTTTTATTGATGTAAATCAGTAAATGAAAGTCATG
>DAIOXG010000123.1:0-4231 GCA_036758085.1 Prevotella sp.
CAAGTCCGTTCCTTGTCATGGCGACCCAGAATCCGATAGAGCAAGAAGGAACCTATCCGCTGCCAGAGGCACAGGTAGACCGTTTTATGCTGAAGGTCGTAATAGAATATCCATCACTTGAAGAAGAGAAGCTCATCATACGAGAGAATCTCAGCGGTTCAATGCCAGAGGTAAAGCCAGTTGTCAGTGTAGATGATATCATCAAGGCACGTGAGATAGTCCAGCATGTATATATCGACGAGAAGATAGAGCAGTATATAGCAGACATCGTATTTGCTACACGTTATCCGGAGCGTTACGGACTTGACGAGTTGAAGCCACTGATAACATTCGGAGGAAGTCCGCGTGCAAGTATCAATCTCGCCAAGGCATCAAGGGCATACGCCTTTATCCGTCGTCGCGGTTATGTAGTGCCGGAAGATGTCAGAGCCGTAGCCTACGATGTGCTGCGCCACAGAATCGGTCTGTCGTATGAAGCCGAGGCCGACAATATCACGAGCGAGGAGATAGTAAGCAGAATAATCAATAAAGTGGAGGTTCCTTGATGGAAACCCGGGATTTGTTCAGTAAAGTCCATAAAATCGAGATCAAGTCGCGTGGACTAAGCAGCAATATATTTGCCGGTAAATACCATTCAGCCTTTAAGGGTCGTGGAATGGCATTCAGCGAAGTGCGTGCCTATCAGTATGGCGACGATGTTAGGGATATCGACTGGAATGTAACGGCAAGGAGCCGAAATCCCCATGTGAAAGTTTACGAGGAAGAGCGAGAGCTGACCGTGATGTTGCTCGTAGACGTCAGTGGTTCGCTCGATTTCGGAACACGTGGCGAGTTGAAGCGAGACCTTGTTACAGAAATCAGTGCAACGCTTGCATTCAGTGCGATACAGAACAACGACAAGATAGGAGTAGTATTCTTTTCCGACAAGATAGAGAAGTTCATTCCACCAAAGAAGGGAAAGAAACATATCCTGTATATCATCCACGAGATGCTCGACTTCAAGCCGGAGAGTCGTAAAACCGACATATCATGTGCCTTGACTTTCATAGCCAAGGCAGTAAAGCGTAAGTGTACTACCTTTCTGATAAGCGATTTCTATTCGAGAAAAAGTTTTGAAAAAGAGTTGATGGTATGCAGCAACAAGCATGATGTAGTAGCAATACAGGTTTACGACCAGTTCGCCAAGAATCTTCCGGAAGTAGGGCTGATGAAGATTTCAGATTTGGAGACAGGTCATGAGATGTATATAGACACGAGTGACAAGAAGCTAAGAAAGGCTCATCATGAGTATTGGATAGACAGAGAGACGGCAATGGACAAGCTCTTCAAAAGAGCGCATGTCGACAGTGTGTCAATAGCAACAAACGAAGACTATGTTTCGAGCTTAATCCATCTCTTTAAGATGAGGTCGTAAAACGTTTACTTATAGCAATATAAACAATGAGACGCATTATATTTTTATTAATATCCCTTTTGTCTTGCCACCTATGTGGCGCTCAGGTTGCGATAGACCAGAAATTAGACTCGATGCAGATATTAATAGGAGAGCAGACGAAGCTGACATTGTCCGTTGTCGTAAATGACGGACAGAGAGTAAAGTTTCCTGAGTTCGGCAGAAGTCAGTATATTACGCCAGGCGTTGAAGTGCTCGAATGCAGGAAGCCAGACACTGTAGAGGTAGACGGCGGACGGCTGCAAGTGTCAAGAGCGTATGTGTTGACTTCATTTGACGAAAAACTTTATTATATCCCATCACAGAAGATAAAAGTAGACAATAAGGTCTGTGCGTCGAAGGGGCTGGCATTAAAGGTGCTGACAGTGCCCGTAGATACACTACATGCAGACAAGTTCTATCCGCCAAAAGATGTGCAGGACAATCCATTCTCTTGGAGTGAATGGAGAGGACCGTTGGCATATAGCATCATCTCCGTATTCCTGTTGATACTCGCATTATATATATGGCGAAGGATGAAGAGCAACAAGCCGATAATCAGTAGGGTAAAAGTGGTGAAATATATTCCACCTCATCAGAAAGCCCTAAACGGCATAGAAAAGTTGAAGAGCGACAGGGCGTCAGTGTCAGAGAACCAGAAAGAGTATTATACGAAGCTGACGACAATACTCCGTCAATACATAGCCGAGCGATTTGGCTTTGATGCAATGGAGATGACAAGTTCGGAGATAATAGTGCGTTTGCGTCATGAGGATACCGAGGCATTAAACGAGATAACCAGTCTGTTCCGTACGGCAGACCTCGTGAAGTTTGCCAAACATTCAGCCCTCGTCAATGAAAACGATGCAAATCTCATGAGTGCGTTGTCATTTATAAACGATACGAAATCAGAAGAAAAACCACAGCTACAGGTTGTAACAGCCGAAGAAAAGAAAGAGGAACAGGTAAGACAGCGATGGATATTGAAGAAAGTAATACTTATATCCCTCGTTGTAATAGCCGTAGCCTTGCTCATACTGACTGTATATAGCGTTTACGTTTTAATTTAAGTCCATTATGGAATTTGCAAATAAAGAATTTTTATTCCTTCTACTGCTCATAATACCATATATAATATGGTGTATGCTATACAGAAAGAAAAATGAACCGACAGTAAATGTTGCAGATTCATTTGCCTATCTGCATGCTCACAAGAGCTGGCGTACACGATTGGTGATGCTGCCGGATGTGTTGAGAGTATTAGTCTATATTTTGATAGTCATAATCCTCGCCCGTCCGCAGGGGCATAACAGTTGGGGAGTGAAAGAGACAGAAGGTATAGATATCATGCTCGCCATGGATGTTTCAACGAGTATGCTGGCACAGGATTTAAAGCCAAACCGAATAGAAGCAGCAAAGAACGTGGCGGCAGAATTCATCTCAGGAAGAGAAGATGACAATATCGGACTGACAATCTTTGCGGGTGAGGCATTCACGCAATGTCCGATGACCACCGACCACCAGTCATTACTGAATATGCTAATGTCCGTACGTACGGATCTTGCCGAGAGAGGACTAATCCAGGACGGAACGGCAATCGGTATGGGACTTGCAAATGCTGTAGCTCGTTTGAAGGACAGCAAGACAAAAAGCAAAGTCGTAATCCTGTTGACCGACGGTAGCAACAACATGGGCGATATCTCACCGCTAACCGCAGCACAGATAGCAAAAAGCTACGGTATAAGAGTATATACGATAGCAATCGGCAGTAAGTCGCTGGCACCATATCCGGTGCAAGTGGCAGGAACCGTAAGATATGTCAATCTGCATGCCGACATAGATACAGAAACACTGAAGCAAATAGCAGAGACAGCAGATGGAAACTTTTATAGGGCAACAAATACAACAGAGCTGAAGAAAATCTATAAAGACATAGACAAGTTGGAGAAGACACGACTGAGTTCGAAGAATTTTTCAAAATTGTCAGAAAACTATTTCCCGCTTGCTCTGGCGGCAGTATTGCTGTTGCTGTTGGATATAATATTAAGACTGACAGTCTTCAGACGTTTGCCGTAAAAGAGTTGGTTTATTCAAAAATAGAAAAGAGATGCTAAGATTTGCAGAACCTACATATTTATATTTATTACTTGTCATACCGGTATTGCTGATAATATGGCTAATACATGTCAAGAGAACGAGAACACTAATCAATAGATCCTTTGACAAGAGGTTGCAGGACAGACTTATGCCCAACCGTTCAAAGATAAGGCCATTGGTAAAGTATGTGCTGTCGCTTATCGTGTATGCACTACTCGTAGTAGTGTTGGCACGTCCTCAGGCAGGAACAAAGATAAGTAATGAGAAGCGAAACGGAATAGAGGCGATGGTGGCATTAGATATAAGTAACTCCATGCTCGCAGAAGACGTTGCCCCGTCGAGGTTAGACAAAAGTAAAATGCTGATAGAGAATATGATAGACGGATTTAAAAACGACAAGGTAGGACTCGTTGTCTTTGCCGGAAGTTCGTTCGTCCAGCTACCAATTACAACAGATTTCGTCTCAGCAAAAATGTTCCTTCAGAGTTTGAATCCATCACTGATAGCATCGCAAGGAACAGATATCGGAGGAGCAATAAATACCTGCATCAACTGTTTTACGAAAAAAGAAAACGTCGGTAGGGCGATAGTAGTCATTACCGATGGAGAAGACCATGAAGGAGGAGCAATAGAGGCAGCGAAGGCAGCAAAGAAAAAAGGTATAAACGTATTTGTGCTCGGAATAGGAATGCCAAAGGGCGG
>DAIOXG010000123.1:4241-7291 GCA_036758085.1 Prevotella sp.
GCTCATTCCAGACGGTCATGGCGGATATATGAAAGACAACCATGGCAACGAGGTACTGTCAGTCTTGAATGAAGACATGTGTAAGCAGATAGCCCAGGCAGGCGGAGGAGCATACATCCATGTAGACAATACGAACAGTGCTCAGGATGCATTAGATTCAGAACTCGCAAAGTTGCAAAAAGGAGATATGCTGAATGCCGTATACAGTGAATACGACGAGCAGTTTCAGACATTCGCTTTCCTTGCACTTGTATTCCTTATCATAGAAATGTTGATATTAGAGGCAAAGAATCCGTTATTTAAAAATGTCAGACTTTTTAAGAGAAAGGGAGAATAATGGAAAAGATAATCAAATATGCAGTATTGCTCCTCATGGCAGTGTTGCCGTTTGCAGCGTCGGCGCAGACCGACCGCGACCATATACGAAACGGAAATAAGCTTTACAGAGAGAAAAAATTCTCAGCCGCCGAGGTAGAGTATCGTAAGGCACTCTCTTTAAATGCCGGCAATCCGCAGGCACTCTATAATCTTGGTTGTGTTATGATGATGCAAAACAAAGGATCCGAGGCAGTAAAGTTTTATGAGAAAGCGAGTAAGATAGAGACTAACAAGCTGAGGAAGGCAAAGATATTCCATAATATCGGAATCGTCTGTCAGTCGAGCAAGATGTATGACGAAGCAATAAAGGCATACAGCGAGTCGCTAAGGAACAACCCATCAGACAACGAGACGAGGTATAACCTTGCCCTCTGTAAGAAATTGCAGAAGCACGACAAGAACAAGGACAAGAACAAGAATCAAAACAAGAATAACGACAAGCAGAAAGGAAAAGACAAGCAGAAAGAGCAGAAAAGCGATGCTGGGAAAAACGACAACAAGAAAGACCAGCAGCGCAACAGTCAGAAGAACCAGCCGCAGATGAGCAAGGACAATGCCGAACAGCTCTTGAATGCAGCCATGCAGCAAGAGCAGCAGACGCAGGAACGCTTGAACAAGAGTCGACAGCAACAGCAGTCGCGGCATTTCGAGAAAAATTGGTGATCTTGTCAGATAAAAAATTAGGACAGCAGTATAGAACAATATATAAAATATGAAAAGATATTTTTTGAATATATTATTTGCGTTACTTGGATTGGTAAGTTATGCGCAAGGACTCAGGGTCAGTGCTCCATCCCACGTGTCAACGGGAGAGAACTTCCGTCTTGTGTATGTCATCGGCACACAGGATGCCTCAGACATACACATGGGAAATATCCCCGAGGCATTAGAGCTAATAACCGGTCCGTTCCGTTCGTCGCAGTCCAGCTACCAGGTAATAAACGGACATGCGAGCAGTTCATCGTCAACGACATACACCTTTATCCTGTGTGCAACAAAAAGCGGAACATATACTATTCCGGCAGCGACAGTAGTTGCCAACGGACATCGTTACACATCCCATGCCGTAAAGATAAACGTTACGGGAAAGAGTGTCTCAGCCAACAGTACACCGAAGATGCATGAAAGTGGGGCAGGAGAGCCGAGAATGCGTTCAGCAGGCAGTGCAATATCAGGCAAAGACCTGTTTATCAAGGTAACGGCAAGCAAGAATAAAGTGTATGAGCAGGAGCCAGTAGTGCTTACCTATAAAGTGTACACCCTTGTAGACCTAAACGAATTAAAGGGAGACATGCCGGATTTGACAGGATTCCATACCTTAGAAGTGCCGCTACCACAGCAGAAGTCCTTCCATATAGAGAATTACAACGGCCGTCCGTACCGTTGTGTTACATGGAGCCAGTATATAATGTATCCGCAGATGCACGGAGCCTTGAAGATACCGAGTATCGTATTCAAGGGATCGATAGTACAGCAGAACAAGAACGTAGATCCGGTGGAGGCATTCTTCAACGGCGGTTCGGCATACGTAGAAGTAAAGAAAGACATTGTTGCCCCAGGACTGACACTCAACGTGTTGCCATTGCCTGCAAAGCTAACGAATTTCTCCGGTGGAGTAGGAACGTTTAATATCAGTGCGCAATTAAACAAGACAGATATACGTTCAAACGATCCGTTTACGCTACGTGTCGTGATAAGCGGAAGGGGAAATCTTAAGCTAATAAAGCAGCCGACAGTAAAGTTCCCGAAGGATTTCGACAAGTATGACCCGAAGATAACCGACAAGACCAAGATAACGGGAAATGGCTTGGAAGGCAATATGATATACGACTTCATAGCAGTTCCGCGAAACCAGGGTACATATACAATACCTTCAGTAGAGTTCGTGTATTTTGATACAAATACAAACAGCTACAAGACAATCAAGACCCAGCCGTTCACAATAGACGTAAAGAAAGGATCAGGCGAATCATCATCAGTAGATGATTTCTCTGAGGATATGAAGAATAAGGATATCCGTCAGATAAAAGACGGAGAGCAGAACATAACAGATATGGAGCATCCATTCTTCAACTCAGCATCGTATTGGATTGTATTACTGGTACTTATATTGCTGTCAGTCGTTATAGCATATATGCTGAACAAGTTCGTGGCATCCATGAACGATACGACCCGTAAGATAAAGGGCGCAAATCGTATTGCGCTCAAACGACTGCGCAAGGCAGACGAATTGATGCTACATGGCGACAAGGCATCATTCTATGAAGAAGTGTTGAAGGCACTGATGGGATATGTAGAAGAAAAGTTCAGTTTGTCGGCAGAAGAATGCTCACATGAGAATATCCAGAAAGTACTTATCGAAAGAAATATAGACAGTAAGGTGGTGGCAGACTTTATAAATATAATCGAAGTATGCGAGATGGAGCATTATTTGCCATCATCAACAGCAAACAATATGAACGAGATATTTGAAAAGACGATGAATACAGTTACCGCAATCGAGAACACTCTGAAATCAAAGAAAAGGAGTATTTCGAACAAGGCAACATTACTTATTCTCGCATTGCTTCTGACAGTTCCAGCCTATTCCATAACAAAGGAAAATGCAGACTCAGAATATAAGAAAGGCAACTATCAGCAGGCGATAAAAGATTATGAAGAATTGTTGAAGA
>DAIOXG010000124.1:0-7240 GCA_036758085.1 Prevotella sp.
ATACTGCAGTCCGCTCGGCAGAGTAACCACGCCTTCCTTCTTGGCATTCTGTGCAAGGAAAGCCTCGCCAACCTTCTTTGTCTTCTGGTTTTCAGCCTCGATATTAGCCTTTACGGCTGCTTCGAAGTAAGGTTTTGCTACGGAGTCGGCAAATACGGAGTTGTCTTTCTTCAGCGCTGCGATAAAGCCCTCGTTGAAGAGTTTGTCGTTGATTGAATCCTTGGCGTTCTTGAATTCGTCTTTCAGGAAAGGCAACATCCTGCCGTCTACCATAAGAGCAATCTGCTGTCCGGCAGCATAAGCCTTCACCTTATTGCTCATGCCCTGTTTCAGTACATCCTCGTATCCTTTCAAGAAATCAGCCATATCGCTCTCCTCTACTCCAAAGTTCTGCTTCAGATAAGGGAGCAGTCCGTCTGTGCGCGACATGCCGGCTGCATAACTCAGAGAGTCTGATTTAGTGTTCAGCTTTACTGTTTCTGCAACAGTTTCTGTCTTTTTAGCCTTCTTGTCCTTCTTGGCGGCGTATGCCGTTGAGAACGCTCCGCTCAATATTACGGCGAGAGCGACAAATAATGTTTTTTTCATCTTGCTATTAGTTTTTATATTACACAAGTTGACAAGTAGACAAGCTGACGAGGATATTCCCGCTCACTTCCTGCTACTTGCCAACTATATATATGTGTCAAGTCGACCATTCGCCATGCCAACTCAACTAATAATCTCTAATCCCTAATCTCTAATCCATTACTGCTGCTTAGCCTGTGCAGCCTTGATTGCTGCCTCAAGCTTAGCCTTCTGCTCTGGAGTCATCTGCTGACCAGCAGCAGCCTGTGGCTCGCTCTTCTCGATGCCGAGGAGCTGAATCTTGAAGATAAGTGTAGAGAATGGCTTGATCTGTCCCTGGTCACGAGAGCCGTAAGCCAGTTCCTGAGGTATTACTACCTCCCATGTGCTTCCTACAGGCATGTGGGTAAGAGCCTCGGTAAATCCTGGGATAACCTGGTTAACCTGGAATGAAGCTGGCTCTTTGCGCTCGTAGCTGCTGTCGAATACCTTTCCGTCGATTGTCTTTCCCTCGTACATCAGTTTTACGGTAGATGTTGCTGTAGGGACCTCGCCTGTTCCGGCTGTCAATACCTTATAGCATACTCCGCCCTTGAGTTTCTTCACGCCGGCACCCTTGCTGTACTTAGCAACAAAGGCTGCGTTCTGCTTCTTGTAGGCACCATACTGCTTCGACATCGACTCGTCTTTTATTTCCTGCATCTTGCGCTGAGCTACTTCCTGAGCCTGCTCTACGGTCATGAGGCCCTTCTTGCCAGTAGTACCGCTGATGAAACCTGCCATAAAGTTCTTCAGCGAGATTGTCTTGGTAGAATCCTCTCCGAAGAGCTCGTGGTTGATGCTGCGTACCATCTGGTTGGAAATCTGCTGACCGATTTGTATACCGGCATAGTAAGCAGCCTTCTTCTTGTCGTCGCCAGCGTTGGCACCCTCGTTAAGTCCCTTGATGAACTCGTCGATATAGGCTGTATCAACACCCAAGTTGCTTACGAGATAATCTTTCAGTCCCTGTGTCTGTGCCATACCGATGGCATAACTCAGAGAGTCTACATTGTTCTTCAAGTCAGCCTTTGGGGTTGACTTTCCGCATGAAGCGAAACCGGCAGCAACGACTGCCGCTGCTGCGAGTAATGTAATTTTCTTCATTTTTTATTTTTGTTTTGTTTTTTATTTTTTTCTTGTGATCCTAACTTTACATCACCGCAATCAGCTCAACATCAAAGATGAGTGTTGCGAAAGGAGGAATTGACGCTCCGGCTCCGCTCTCGCCATAAGCAAGGATATAAGGGATGAAGAAGCGGTATTTTGCACCCTCTTGCATGAGCTGCAAACCTTCTGTCCATCCTGGTATCACCTGATTGAGTGGGAATACTGCCGGCTCACCGCGCTGTATGCTGCTGTCGAATACCTGTCCGTTGATAAGGAATCCCTCATAGTGGCATTTCACCTTGTCGGTAGCCTTTGGCTTTTTGCCGTTACCCTCTTTGAGAACCATATACTGCAGACCGCTCGGCAGTGTTACTACACCTTCCTTCTTGGCGTTCTCCTTCAGATATGCTTCTCCCTCAGCCTTGGCAACCTTACCCTGCTCTGCACGCTGGGCATTGATGCGCTCTTCCTGCTTGCGGAAATAGTCCTGCACGATTGTCTGTGCGTCTTTATGCGAAACTTTCAGTTCGTTTCCGTTGATAACGTCCTTGATTGCTGTTGCAAAATCATCAATATTAAGGTCGGATGCACCCATCTGAGCCAGTTGCTGACCTATGCCCAAACCGAGGGCGTAGCTTACTTTGTCCATTTGCTTGTCTTTATGTATTTTTAGTTTATAATATTACACTTTGAGGCTGACACTGCCATGTTAAGGCTTTAGTATCATATCAAAAGCGCACAAAGGTACTATTTTTATCTGACTAAGTGTGCAGTATTAAAGAAAAAACGCTAATTTTGTGCATTCTTAAAGCATTTTATGCTTTGCTATGATAAAGTTATTATATAGAAACGCCACTTTTTGTGGTGATTCATAAAAACAGAAAGTGTATGAAGAAGATTGTTGTGCTTACAGGTGCTGGAATGTCTGCCGAGAGCGGACTTAGCACGTTCCGTGATGCCGACGGACTATGGGAGAACTATCCAGTGAGCCGTGTTGCCACCCATGAGGCATGGGAGGCTGACCCGGATTATGTGAATGACTTTTATAATATGCTCCGCGGAAAACTTGTTGATGCAAAACCTAACCGCGGTCATGAACTGGTGGCTGCAATGCAGGAGAAATACGACGTGAGCGTAGTAACGCAGAATGTGGATAATCTCCATGAGATGGCTGGCTCAAAGGATGTTATCCATCTTCACGGCGAGCTGATGAAGGTTTGCTCGTCAAGGGATCCGTATAATCCGCGTTTTATAAAGGCTCTCACTCCGCCCGACATCACTGTAGCTCATGGAGAGAAGGCAGGCGACGGTTCGCTACTCCGTCCATTTATCGTGTTCTTCGGAGAGAGTGTGCCGATGATCGAGCCGGCTATCGAAAAGGTGCAGGAAGCCGACATCTTTGTTATTATCGGAACTTCTCTTAATGTTTATCCTGCTGCCGGACTTATTGAATATGTACGTCCCGGAACTCCTGTATATCTTATTGACCCGAAGCCGACACGTGCCGGCGGACCGCATGATATCCACCAGATTGTAAAGGGTGCATCAGCAGGAATGGAGGAACTTATAAAGGTTTTGGGATAGTTCTTTTTAGAACGGCTCGGAGTTATAATAGAAGCTATAGAAAGACTATAATGTATAGAAAACCTAGAATATCTATAATATCTAGAACGCCTAGAATATCCAGATAGTCTAGAATGTCCAGCCTAAAAATCCTAAAACTCCCCAAAAAACAACACTCCAACAAGAAAATAACAAAACAAAATAAAACAGAATGGAAGAAAAAGAAAACATGCAGCTCCCTGACAATGCTTTCAGGGAATTAAAGGAAGGTGAGACCTACGAACCGATAATGAGTCCTAAAAGGGTCTATCCCGAGGTAAACATGTGGTCTGTAACGTGGGGCATACTGATGACAATGCTCTTCTCGGCTGCCGCCGCATATTTGGGATTGAAAGTGGGTCAGGTGTTTGAAGCCGCTATACCTATCGCCATCATTGCCGTGGGCGTGTCAACAGCCTCAAAGCGCAGCAAGGCTTTAGGCGAGAACGTGATTATCCAGAGTATTGGAGCCTGTTCCGGGGCTGTTGTGGCTGGAGCAATCTTTACCCTGCCTGCCATTTACATCCTACAGGCTAAATACCCGGACATGAGTGTCTCGTTCTTCAAGATATTCCTCAGTTCGCTGCTTGGCGGAATCATCGGAATACTGTTTCTCATCCCTTTCCGCAAATATTTTGTCAGCGACATGCACGGCAAATACCCGTTCCCGGAAGCAACGGCAACAACCCAGGTGCTGGTATCAGGCGCTAAGGGCGGCAGCCAGGCAAAGCCATTGTTGCTTGCAGGCATCGTCGGCGGCCTTTATGATTTTGTCGTTGCAACCTTCGGATGGTGGAATGAGAACTTCACAACACGTGTGGTCGGTTTCGGAGAAACAATTGCCGAGAAGGCGAAGCTGGTGTTTAAGATAAATACAGGAGCGGCAGTATTCGGTCTCGGATATATCGTTGGACTTAAATATGCCTTTATCATAACACTCGGTTCGCTCGCCGTATGGTGGCTGCTCGTGCCGGGAATGTCATTGTTGTTCCACGACCAGGTACTGAACATGTGGAATCCGGAACTGACTCAGACCGTAGGCAGTATGTCGCCAGAGGAGATATTCAAATATTATGGAAAGAGTATCGGTATCGGTGGTATTGCCATGGCTGGTATCATTGGCATCATAAAGAGCTGGGGCATTATAAAAGGTGCCGTGTCGCTTGCAGCAAAGGAGATGAAGGGCAAGGGTGGCGCCGAGGCTGACGTGCCGCGCACACAGCGTGACATCTCGTTTAAGATAATTGCCGTTGGCTCTATCGTTACGATACTTGTTACTTTTGCTTTCTTCCTATTTGGAGTAATGGACGGCAATCTGCTGTTTGCCATTGTAGGAATTCTTCTTGTAGCAGTTATCGCATTCCTCTTCACTACGGTGGCTGCCAATGCCATTGCCATCGTGGGCAGTAATCCGGTTTCGGGCATGACTCTTATGACGCTTATCCTCGCATCTGTGGTTATGGTTGCTGTAGGACTGCGTGGCACTGGCGGCATGGTTGCCGCATTGATTATGGGTGGCGTGGTATGTACGGCTTTGTCTATGGCTGGAGCCTTCATTACCGACTTGAAGATTGGATATTGGCTCGGAACGACGCCAAAGAAGCAGGAGACATGGAAATTCCTGGGCACTCTCGTTTCTGCTGCTACCGTTGGTGGAGTGATGATGCTGCTCAACGACACTTACGGCTTTGCCAGCGGACAGCTTGCCGCTCCTCAGGCCAATGCCATGGCAGCAGTCATTGATCCGCTGATGAATGGTGTGCGTGCTCCTTGGGAGCTTTACGGACTGGGTGCCTTGATAGCCATCATACTTACATACTTCAAGATTCCAGCTCTTGCTTTCGCTCTCGGAATGTTTATTCCGCTGGAACTGAACACTCCATTGCTCGTGGGCGGATTTATCAACTGGTATGTTACATCGCGCTCTAAGGATGCTGAGGTTAACAAGGCTCGCGGCGAGAAAGGTACGCTTATTGCCAGCGGATTTATTGCCGGCGGTGCTCTGATGGGTGTTGTAAGTGCTTTGTTGCGCTTCTCTGGAGTTCAGTTTGATTATGAGGAGTGGTGGAATAATTCATGGTCTGAGGTATTGTCGCTTGTTGCCTATGCATTGCTTATCCTGTATTTTGTTTGGGCGACTAAGGTTAAGGACGTGAAAAATAAATAATTGAAGCTTCCGTTTTTTTAAACAGGAACCGAAATTTTAATAAATAATTTCTCTTTAATACAATTGTCCACAATATATTTCATCGTGGAACATAAACAATAAACCCGTTGACGGAATATTCTCGCCAACGGGTTTATTATTGCTACTCCTTCAACCACGCTTAATATTTAAACGAGCTTCCGCCGAGGAATTCTCTAAGCAGTGAAGTCGGTGGAACCTGACGATTAGGAATCGGCCTTATGTATTTCAGGAATTTGCGCAGACGGTAAGCCTCACTGTATTCCTCAGAATCTTCCGGCACCGTCTCAAGCAGCGGTTCTGCCTGCGATTTCAATACGGCGAGTTCGAAGAGCATTGCGGTATTGAACATAGCGTCGGCATTTTCCTGATACGGGAAAATCCACTTGTTTTCGCCAGCCCTTACCGAAGGCCAGCGGTGGATAGTCTCCTGTGCACTCACTCCGCGGTATTTGTAGTCGCGGATGATGCGGCGCAAGAGGCGGTTGTCGGTCGTAGGCACATAGTTGTGGCTGTCGAGCAGGATGGTGGTGAATGCCGAAGCATAAACGCGGAAAATCTGACTGTCGGGAATCTGTGCCGTCAATTCCGGGTTAAGGGCGTGTATTCCTTCGACCACGAGGATGTCGTGCTCGCCCATCTTCAGTTTCTTGCCGCTTCTTTCACTTCTGCCCGTCTGGAAATTATATTTTGGCAGTTCCACTTCCTTTCCGGCAAAGAGGTCGGTCAGCTGCTGGTTGAGCAATGGAATGTTGAGCGCATAGAGACTCTCGTAGTCGTAGTCGCCATTCTCGTCTTTCGGAGTAAGTTCGCGGTCCACGAAATAGTCGTCGAGCGATACTGGCACAGGTTTTATGCCGTTAGTGAGCAGTTGTATGGAGAGGCGTTTGCATGAAGTAGTCTTTCCGCTCGACGACGGTCCGGCTATCAGCACCATTTTCACTCCCTTCCGCTGAGCAATCTCGTCGGCGATATGCGATATCTTCTTCTCCTGCAGAGCCTCGGAGAGGTTAATGAGGTCGGCAGCCCATCCTTTCTGCACGGCATCGTTGAGGTCGCCGATAGTGCGGAGTCCGATAATGTCCTGCCAGTGGTGGTGTTCCTTGAAAATCTCGAACATCTTGTCTTGTCGAATCAGTTCGCCGAGCACCGACGGGTCTTTGAGCGACGGTATGCGCAGCAGCAGTCCGTCGAAATATTTCTCCAGACCGAAGAGCGTCAGCTGTCCCGTATTGGTAAGCAGCGAGCCATAATAGTAATCCTTGTATCCGTCGATGTCGTAGTATGTAGTATAAAGCGAACCGGTGCTTTTCAGCAGTTTCACTTTCGACGTGGCACCCGCCTTGCCGAAAATCTCCACCGCCTCCTCCGTGGTGCATTCATGTCGGCGTATCGGAATCTTTGCATCTACAATCTCCTGCATGCGTCGGCGCAGCTTGTCGGCAGTATCCTCCGTCACGCTGCCCCCGATGTTAAGGTCGCAGTAGTATCCGTTAGACACGGGAATGTCTATCGTTACGTCGCCTTCGGGATAGATGTCGGCAACCGCCTTGCAGAGCACCATGAAGAGCGTTCGGGTGTATGTGCGCTGGCCCGAAGGAGAGGTGAGGTCGAGGAATTCCACGTCCTTGTTGTGGTACACCCTGTAGTTGAGTCCCTCCACCTTATTGTTGACCTTTGCGCTCACCGGACCGTATTGCATCTTCAGTCCCGAAGCAGAAAAAATATCAGAAAGTG
>DAIOXG010000125.1:0-7169 GCA_036758085.1 Prevotella sp.
AGAAATATCCCGTTTTGAGGCGTTCAATACCCTCATTCCCCACCTGTATCTCTATTTTCTGGCAGATAAAACGTTTGTTGTGAAAGACATAGATTCTTGTAGGGTCCGGGACTTCATCGGTAACGAACTTGATACACAGCAAGTTGTTCTTGTCTATATCTGAATGGACCGAGAAGAAAGGTGACTTGTCCAGACTTAGCGTGGCTTCGTTTTCTGTAGAAGAAGACGCATATTGATTTGCCCTTGTGTCTGTATATACCACAGGATACCTGCCGGCGGTAATTTCATTCTCAAAACTTTCAGTGTAACCGAAACTGTACAACTCGCCGCTCAAGATGTTACACACGCCGATGCCCTGGAAAAACACCTGCATCACCTCATCCTCGCTCTGTTCTTCAGTTACGTCTTCAGCACCGTCGACAGCATCCTGCACCGTGATATAGTACTCTCCGTTTTCATCCTGTTCCAAGTCGTCATACGCTGTCTCTTTCTCGTTTGAGACAGACGGCACAAAAGCAAGGTAGGCAGCCATATTCCTCGTGTCGTATCTAAATTGCTGTTTCTTGTCTTCTTTGGGGTGAAGCATGGCACATGCTGCAGGCGAGATGTCAAGACCAATGGCATCCTCACTGTTTATGTCCCTTATCACCGGATTGAAAAAACCACAAGGCTGCAACGTTTCATATTCCTTGCCGGACTGATCCGTCACAGTTGCATATATATAATATGTGTTCCGATATTTGAATATCGTCGTCTGCCGTTCTTTCTTCGGCAAAGATTCAACATACGTATATATGTCGGTAGAATTATCAAGCACTCTAACCGGGAATTTCCGTAATACGGACTGCGGAATACAGTCAAGACTATCCCTGTTTTCAGATTCAGCAAAGTTATACTCAACATTTGATGTGGCAAGGTTCGACAAACCGTCCTCATCATATTCGCAAGAGTATTCGTCAATGGCTTCATATTCGCATACTGCATTGTTTGAGAGTTCACTAACCCCGACAATGTCAACTGTCTTTCTGACATCATCAAAGATGAACGAAGCATTGAAGAGTTTTCTCACCTCGTCAATAAACTTGTATACAGTCCAATGTGGCAGCGCTTCATTTATCTTTGTCGTTTTTCTTGCATTTGCTATTACGAGTCTGTTCCACGGCTCTTTATCAATGTCAAATTTTCCGATTGTATATCCCTCAGATTCAAGAACCGTTCTTACCACATACATAAGGAAAGGCTGCACGGCAATGTTTGTCATCAGTGTTATATACTCTCCGTGTGGATATTTCAGCCCGTTTACGACAAGTCCAGGAACGTAGTTATTGGAAAAGTATTTTCTGCTGACAATAAAGTTGGAAAAACAACTGTTTGTCTCGTCATAAACAGGGTTTAGGACAGCCACGCCCTCCTGTCCTACATAATTCCATGTAGTCAGGTCTATCATAATGTGAGACCAGTACTGCGACAAATCTATCTCCGATAGTCCAAGAGCCTTATACCTTGCTGTGTCTATGCCCCTGTTCAGCTTTACTGCAGGGAATTCAAGCTCATCGATATAGTGTTTCTCAAAATTTGAATTGTATTTGATTCGCGACTTACCGCCCACGAGCTGCAGCTTCACCACGGTATCCGAGACTGACGTGACAGTACCCTTTCCACTCATAACGAGCCTGTTGCCGGCATACATTCTACATTCATTGAAAGACTTGATTTTTTTCTTCACGTCAAAACGGTGAATGTTGTTGAAGAGAATCCGGTTCTCGTGTATTGTCATTGGAAAGGATATGTCATAGGTATAAGAACCGGAATCATTGACATACTGGTTTTCGTATGTTATCTTGACTTTATCCGATGTCGACGGGTATCCGATTTTGCCGTCAATAGTACAATATATCATGGTCTTTATTTCCTTGCGTTAAGCTTGTTATACAAATTCAGTTGATGGGCAACGCCATCGTTGCCGTCTATCGAGACAGAAGCGCGGATGCCCGAAGCAAGAACTACGGAAAGACGGTCAAGCACTTCGCGGGCTTCACCTATCGTCGCCGCAAGTTCATCGTTGTTGCTGTTTACGGTAATGTTCGGGGCTGAAACCACTGTTGCATTCTGTCCCAAGGCGCGGCTCACGTCACTTTCGGTCAGTCTGCCTACAGTATTGTTTCGCTGTGCCTGGTCGATAAGCTGCAGGGCTGGAAGAATACGTGAATTGTTTACGGCATTGTGGTTGGCAACAAATTCCCCTTCATGCACGACTCCTGCTTCACGCCGGTATCTGTTTCCGCCAGTGAAACCTCCCTCGTAATATCCGGTAGCCTCCTGCGTCTGATGCTGTTTCTTGATAGTGGCAATCTGCAGAAGACCGGCTGCAGTAGCGGTGGCAGCAGCGATAGGTGCGAGAATATATCCCACGTATGGCACCTGAGATGCAGAAGAATAAGCATTGATGGCTGCCATAGCCGTAGAAGCCACAGCCTGTGCAAGTTCCATAACCATAGCTCGCTTGTTTGCCTTTTTCTTTGCTGCAGCAATTTCCTTGTCGCGTTTCTCCTCCAGTTTCTTTTTCTTCTTCGAGTTGTTGCCGGCAGCTTCAATCTGCTTGTCGTAGTTTGCCGTGATGCGAGCCACCTCAAGGTCGGAGCAAGCCTGAGAATATTGCGATGCCGAGGACAGTAGCTGGTTCACGCTGTCGAACGCCTGCTGCATCACCGCCTGCCGTGCCTGCGCCTTCTGCTGTGCTATCTGCGTCATCTTATCCTGATATTCCTCGTATGTGATGAGCTGCTCATCATACATCTTCTGTATTACGGCACGCTGTCCGTCATACGAGTCTGTTGTTTCCAACTTATGGTCGAGCATATCGAGACGGGCTTTCTTCTTTTCCTCCTCAGTCTGTTTCACGTCTTCCAGTTCCTGATCGAGCAACCATTTCTGTTCCTCCATTTCGTCGCCACCATACTCCTGAATGATAGACAGGCGGTCCTGATGATAAAGAATCTCCGCCTGTTTCATCTTCTTGTTGTATTCATCCTCGGTAAGAGTGCCCTTCGTGCGTTGAGTGATAAGCATCATCTACTCCTCGTTGTATGCACGCTGCCGAGTGTCGAGAGATTCCTTCATGTGCTGCTCATCGAGGTCGGCAAGACGTTTTGATTCCTCCATCACGCTGTCCACCATAGCCTGTTGCGTAGACGTGGTGTCCTGTCCGTATTTAGTTTGAAGGGCGATAAGGTCAGAATAATATTTCTGCTTGATGTCGTACATCTTAGCGTCAAAATCCTCTTCAGTAATCTTGTTGCCCTGTAGCTGTTGCGAGAGAGCGAGCTGCTCTTCCTCCAAATGCTTCTTCAGAGTTTCGCTTTCTTTCTTGTATTTGTCGTCATTTGAATTTCCTGTTTTTCCTGTCGCAGAACCCGTTGTGCTATTACTGTTATTATTATTGTTGCTGTTATTATTGTTACTGTTATTATTGTTTTTGTTTCCATTGTTGTTCTGAGGAGTATTTTTCACAGGCTTATTGACCTCCTCCCATGCCTTTTTTGCTGCCTCATATTCCTTTTTTGCAGAATTATATGCATGGATTTCACCTTGATATGCTCCTGTATATGCCGTAGCACCAGGAACGATAGCATTCATTCCTCCATTATTTGGATGCATTTTGTCATAGTCAGACTTCGCCTTCTCATAGTTCTTTTTGGCATCCAGATAAGCATTTTTAATTTTCTCTTTGTATTGTTTGTTTACAGCTTGCAATGCATCAGCAAGTTTATACTGCTTGGCAGTTTCCGTATTCAAATTTCTGAAATAGTCAGGCATTATTTTCTTCAGCTGTTCAATGGCGGTGCGTCGTTCCTGCTGAGATTTCTTTTCGTCTTTTGCCACAGCAAGTAACCTCTTGATGGCATTCTTGTTGTCTTCGGTACGCTTCTTTTCCTCCTGCAGTTGCTGGTTGAGCTTTCTTGCTGCGCTTTCGTCATCCGCAAGCCATGTTTGCATTTTTACGTACATCACTCCAACAGCAGCAATTGCAGCGACAAGCCATGTACCGGGAAATTTCAGAAGCGAGGCGTTAAGCTTATTCTGCAACTTAATGGCAAGTGCATTTTGTCCATTTACTTTAGTCATGGCGAGACTGTATGTATCAAGCAAAACATTTTTTGCAGCAATAAGAGCAGAATGAGCCTTGTCGCAAGCAATAGAAATTTTGCTTTGCGAGTTGTACAATGCCTGTCTTATGTAAATTGCCGTAAGAATAACGGCAAGTTCCGCCAATGTATCAATATGCTTTCCTCCCCATGTTACTATAGCAGACAGCAGTTTCACGGTAATAGACATTGTAGATAAGGAATATCTTGCTACCGGCATCAACTTCTGTCCTAATTCAATGGTAAGATCTGCAAAACGTTTCTTGGCCTTGTCAAGCCCCGCCTGCACGGTCTGGTTCTGCACGTTGAACTCGTTGACCACGCTCGTGCCGTCCTTGTATGACTGAGCCGCGGTCTGCTGTGCCACCCTCACCTGGTCCAGGTGTGAAGCCACGGCAGAGAGCACGCCTACGGCACGCGTTCCCTCCAGTCCCATTTCGGAGAACATCGGGGCGAGTGCATCGAAGCCACCCTTATTGGACATGGTCTGCATGAAGGTGAGCAGGGCTTCGTTGGCATCGGTATTGAGCAGCTTGGTGAACTTCTGCACCTCCTGTCCCGCGAGCTTGGCGAACTTCGCCGGGTTCTGAAACATCTTGGTGATGAGCTGCGAGAAAACGGTGGCGGATGTAGCCTCCTCCTGCATGTTCTGGTCGAGAGCCGAGGCAAGACCCATAATCTGAGCCTGCGTCATCTTCGCCTGCGATGCCACGCCGGAAAGGTCGGCGGTAAAGTCCACTATGTATCCGGCATTGGCTGACGACGACTGCGCGAGGTCGTTGACGGCGGAACCCGTGGCGAGCATGGCTCCGCGCAGTCCCATGCGGTCGCTCTCTCCGAACATGGTGGCGAGCTTGCCAATCTTGTCCACGGCCCCCTGCCCGAGGTCGTCGCCGAGCGCCACGTTAATCTTGTCGGCGGCGTCGACAAATTCCTCTATCTTTTCCTTGCTCTGTATGCCCAAGCGTCCTGCAGCTTCGGCGAGCTGGTTCAGCTCGGTGCGTGAAGTGCGGGTATCAAGCTTCTTGAAGTCCTCGTTCATCTCCTCCACCTGTCCGATGGTCTGCCCTGTGTACTTGGTGACGTTGTACATCTCCTGGTTCATCTCGGCATAAGCATCGGTACACTTGCGTATGGTGAACGACAGTCCGGAGAGAGCCGCTATACCCTGCGTGATGGCTCCGAAGTTCACGTTGAAAATGTCCACCATCCTGCTCCATGCGCTCTTCTGCT
Organism: Prevotella sp.; assembly: GCA_036758085.1. Classification (GTDB taxonomy): domain Bacteria; phylum Bacteroidota; class Bacteroidia; order Bacteroidales; family Bacteroidaceae; genus Prevotella. Next base: position 5,379 of record DAIOXG010000125.1, read on the forward strand.
CTTTCTGTTCGTCGTTGATGGCGGCAATCTGCGTCTTCAGTTGCTTTGCGCTTTTGGTCAGCTTTTCATATTCCTCCGTACCCTGCTTAGTGCCTCGCAGCTGTTCGTTGACGAGCTTCAGCGAGTATTCGAGGTCGCGCATGGTGGAGCCGCTGATATTCTTCAGCGTGCGGTCTATCAGTTCGTTTTCGCGTTTCAGGTCAGAAGACTTTGCCGTGGCTTGCTGTATCTCCTGGTTATACCTGTCGATAGTGGTGTTGGCGGCCTTCTGGCTGGCGTTGATTTCATCGATGCGCTGTCTGACGGTGGCGAGCTGTGTCGCCTTCAGGTTATATTCGTCAGACTGCGGGTTCATCCCTGCCAATTGACTCTGCAAGGTGCCGGATGCGCCTGTAAGGTCGTTGAGAGAAGCGGTCTTGAGATTATTCATCACTTTCTCAAGACTTTTCACCCTCGTTTCGCTCAATTCCACGGCATGCGAGAATTCATCCACACGCTGTTTGCACTCCTCCCACCGGGCCTGAAGTTTTACATAGTCTTCAGGATCCGTAGTCTTTTCCATTTCCTGCTTCAGCGCACGCATGGCTTTCTTCACGTCCTTGACAGACGATGAAGAAAGGTCCTCTATTGTCTTGACAGTATTGGAAACGTTGGTCTCGTAAGAGCGCAGTTCGGCGCGAGCAGCCTTCAGGTCCTTGTTGAGGTCCTTGACGAAGCTGCTGTCCGCCTTAGACTGAATCGCCTTGTCCCGGGCGGCCTTGAGGTCGTCCACTTTCTTCTTCAACTGCTCCAGGTTGTTCTTAGCCTCCTGCGAGTTGAGCCTTATGATGGTTTCAAAAGTCTGGGTTGTTGCCATAAAAATAGTGCTACCTTTGGTTATTACTTGCCAAAAGTAGCACATATATATATGGTGGGAAAATACGTGGAATCAGTTCAGTTTTGCTGCTGCGTTTTTCTTCCTGTACAGATCTTCAACTTGCAGTTTTGCGAAAAGCAAGATAAGCTCCTCCTCTTTTGTCTTGTTTTCTTTATGTGCCAAGTCGAGAATAGCCTTCATTTCCTCATCGCAGACAGCCCCCTTATATTTTTCAGGAAACTCTTCCCAAGATTTCTCTTCGCGAAGTTTTCTTTCCTGTTCCATTTGCCGTAATTCTTCACTTATCCTTTTTGCAGATTCTTCAGGAGAAAACGCTTGACTGATACTGTTATTGCATGTTGAAGCTGAATTCCCTGCAGTATGATTTGAAGTGGACATTGTCGACTTCTTTGGCATAGGGGTAGAACACAAAGCCTTGCCGGCATGTCCTATGCCTTTCACAATAAAAAGAATGATGTAGAAAACCATCAACAGTATACAAAAAGTCTCAATCATGTCTTTGTCCTCCGTCTTTTGTTTTGTCCGTTACAAATTTAGCGATTATATTTTACATTTGCAAACAATCAGTATAAAAGTTATAAAGAAAAAGGCGTGCTACTTTCACAAGCCGCGCGCCCGAACAATGTAAAAAAATGTATATTATAATTATTATGGGTTTACCCGATCTGTATCGGTGTCATGTCTCGCCAGATAGCCCAGCGCAGTTTTCCGTCTTCTGTTGTTACGAATCCGTATCCGTGAGCCTCCATATAGTCGTAGACAAACGACGTGCTGATGGTATCTTCCATCTCCATGAGGTCGTCGCAAATCTCCGTGGTGCTCTTCGGCTCCGGCACGAGGTCGTCACCCTGCAGATTCTTTCCGGGCAGCGGACTGCGCGTTTGGCAGTAAGCGTCGAGCAGCTTTGCAAGCAT
>DAIOXG010000126.1:0-2142 GCA_036758085.1 Prevotella sp.
TAGTTTATTACTTCTGCGAACCCGTTACCGTTGAAGTCGCCGAGCGCATAGTAACCTGTCGTTGAATCGGTTCTGCGACCGGACGGAACATCCCTTTTCAGCAAAAAAGAGCTACCCAAGGAGCGGAGCCACAAGGTGTGTCCTTTCTTCTTGTCGGCTTTAGCCATCACGAGGTCACTCTTGCCGTCGCCGTCAAAGTCATATACAAGAGTCTGCGACAGCTTCTCGTCGAAGCCGCTCCTGTCGACTCCACTAATGGTCTGTGCAGAGCATAATGTGAAATGGCCGTCCCCGTTGCCGCTTGCAACGGTGAACTTGCCGCCGGAGAACATTACCGCATCAGGAATGCCGTCGCCGTTGAAGTCGCCAATGTCAACAAGGTCGGAAGACTTGACGTTGATGTCGGCAACAGGAGACACGAAACCCGAATACGAATATCCGTCGCCTTTGTTTATGTAAGTATAGCATCCGTCCTTATGTACAACCATGAAGTCCGTCATGCCGTCGCCGTTGAAGTCTGTAGTAAAAAGCCTTTGCGGAACAACATTCAACACTATGTCAAAATAATGCGGCGTTATTTGTTCCCCGTCCTTGGCATACGCTATCATCTGACACACGTTAGTGCCGCTTTTGCCCTGCGAAGGTTCAATTACAAGTGTCTCGCTGCGTCCGTCGTTGTCGAAATCCGCACTTGCATAAAGAGGCATAGACTTTGCGTTTACGAGTTTCACCGAAACGCCTGAGGCATGATTTTTCGACAATCCGTCAGCATTACCCCAATATATGTTCATGCTGAAAAGGTTCTCACCCGATACACTGTTGAATACCGGTATTACAAGATCCTGCTTTCCGTCGCCGTTTATATCCGAGAGATAAGGCAAGCCGTTGTTTACTTTCCATTTGCCTATAGACACACTGGGACCTATGTCTATATACTGTTTCTGCTGATACGACACAGTGCCGTCACCGTTTACCGATGAGATATAGGGTATGCAATAGTTGCTGTGGTCTGTTTTGTTTACTCCCGTAGTAATGTCAACCTTGGCAAATTCCACAATATCCGTTACCCCATCGCCGTTGACATCTCCTGTCAGGAACCGTTGGTCAGACTTTTTCGTCAAGGGGATATCCATCCCGTTCACACCAAGCATAACGGCAGTCGGAGCCAGACCGGGACTGTCGCTCCATGCTATATCTATCGGCTTTTGGCGATTGCCGGTGTTCTGCCATACCTGCACTCTGCGCAGACGGCTTACGCCTGAGCCCTGATCCGTGCTGTATGAAAGTTCCAAATGCCGGTATAATGAATTGCCGGATTTTGTCTCTATCGAACGGAGACGTTTTGACATGCTTCCCTGCACATCCTTTACTATATACGGACATTTGTCCGGTCGGTTTTCGTAAATGAAGTTGACGGTATTGTCGGCACCACTTGACGTATGGATGTTCTTGCCGTATGATACAGTCTGCGGATAAAGTGTATTGTTGTCGTGGAGGTAACTGTATGTCATGTAATTGCCGTTGCTGTCCTCCATACGGCTTATATACCAGGCATTGACAAACTTGCTGCCGGAAGATGGGGATATTGTCTGACGGCAGTTTTCCGTATTGCCATACAGTAATGTTCTGCCGTCTGAAGTCTTGACTTCAAACCATGTATTAGTCTTCGTTCCATGAAGTATAACCTCCGTAAAAGGGTCGTCTTCCAAAACGTATACACTGCCGTCAGTCATTATATTGCTGCCCTTCGGGATAAGACGCTTGCCGTCAAGACGGAGAGCGTCATACTCGTTGAAAGACAGTCTGCCGGCATTCCGGTCATGGTAGATGTCGCGGACGGAACGGGTTATGGCTGACAGTCCCGAAACGCTGCATCCCAATCCGATCATGCCGTTCCCCTGCATACTGTTATATGATATGGACAATTGTGGAATAGTCGCTCCTACTCCTTGTGGCACTTCGATTGGAATACTGAATGTTGCAGCACCGATTTGTGTAACGTCTGCATTTACTGGAGTACTGACCACAGGATAAGTCATTGCACTTGACACATCGGGCGGCAACGGGTATTTCTTGTATTCAGGGTCAAGATAATCGTTGGAGTTAAATGATTGTTGAGGGGTGTTGGGGAGGGTTGGGATT
>DAIOXG010000126.1:2152-7143 GCA_036758085.1 Prevotella sp.
TACAGGTTGAAAAGGGGAATCACTATCTGACAGCACATAATCAGAGCCTGTGCTGTCTGATGCAATTGCACACATATCATAAAGCGTAAAAGCCGGATTGGCTCTTGCCGAAGACAAAAGTGCAATGATACATAAATACAAGCAAAAGAAACGTAATCGAGTGATTGTTCGCATGAGAATAGGTTATTCTTTGGTAAACTTCATTGTATATTGTCTTTCGCCGATTTCTAAACTGGCGATGTAAGTGCCGGATGGAATTGAAGACACGGGAAATGTATTCACATCTGAAGATTTTGTCTTAGAGTATATCAGACTACCGGATAACGTGTAAACATTTAACAATAAAGTGCCAGTTACATCCGAGTCGCCTAAATTTACAGATATTATATTTGTAGAATGGTCATACGACATTATAGGAAAAGCCTTAGCTTCTTTTGTTTTTCCGGTATTGTTTTTGCCTTTCCTTGATTTTCTTAATCTCTTTTCGTTTGAAGAAACGGAGCGAGATATGCGGTTACCAGATGAATCATAAGCATAAGATACAACATTCTGAGAATATACTCTCAGAATGAAGAACATTAATATTATTATAAAGTATGATTGTTTCATATAATTTGATATTTTTATTTTCTTTTCCCCAATATCCCACTTTTCGACACCGTCAGTTGGAAGCCTTGGTTATTGCCGAGGATACTGCCGAAATCCATTGAGTAGCCGCCTTTTACGGTCCAGTTTCTCATAAACTTATGGATGAACTTGTATTCTCCCTCCACAAGGAAGCTGACGTTGTGGCGCACCTTCGTGTATGGATTGCCATACGTTCCCATGCCGTCCTGGTATGTGGCAAGCACACGGTAGCGGGTGTTGAGCGTCGGTCTGCCGTCGAAACCAAGATGGAAAGCCATGAAGCGGTTGTTCTCCACCTGTATCATGCCGTCAGTATTATATATAGGTGAACGGTAGAGAGGGTTTCCAATCACCTGTCCCCAGTGTTGCCATCCTGTGTAGATGTTATGGTTGTAGAAGTTGTCCATACCGCCGATATGGTCGGGAACGGTTTGCGTGTGGTCATGATATATCGGGCCGCTCTGATACTTGGTGTAGAGATATTCCACAACGATGTTTCTCAGCCACGAACCGTATTTCAGATGCAGGTCGAAGCCGAGCATCCAGTCTTTGAAATCATACAACACGTATTTTCTCTTTTTCTTCTGCTGCCATTCCTCACCGCTGCCATAGCCGTTGTAGTCGAGTTGGAACATGGCGGAATGGTCCTCGAAAAACTTGTCGGCATAGAGTCCAGCCTTCCATAAGTCCGTTTCATAGTTTATGCGCATCATCCAACTGCCCAATTGGTCGCCTTCGGCATTTTTGTAGTTCTGTCCGTCGGTGGCATCTTTTCCTCCCGGTATAAAGGCATTCCAGAAGGCATGAATGCCCTTGTCGCCTGTCAGTTTCTGCATCGTGCCGTCGGCAGACGGCTGATAGGAGTTTCCGCCGAAGAGGGACGCCATCTCCAGTCCTAATTCTAAAGACAGGGGGTACATATACGGATCCTTTCCGATACGCAAGAAGCCTGCCTTGGAATGATAGAGCACGTGGTCGGCATAGCGCTGTCGCTTCGCCGTGAAGTCGTGTTGCCACGAGTCGTCTGTCATCATGCCATACGCAATATGTCCCTTTAGCTGCAGCCAACCGCGCGTGAGCGGCACCGTCCAGTAGTCTTCAAGGGCGAGTCTCACCTGTGGCACCGGACGGGCATTTATTCCGAGCGTCTGACTGCCGCTGCTCAGCCTACTGTTTTTCAGATTCATCTCCTGCTCTTTGCTGCCGAGCGTGAGCGAACCGTGGAGCCAGCGCCCCTCGACGTATGCCTGCTGAATGATAAAATTGCTCGTGTAGTTCACCGGCACGGCTATATCCGCCCCGAATCCCCAATCGAGTTTCTTTTTGCCAAACGTAGACATACTGCGGCTCAGGGCAGCACGGGCATAGCCGTTTCCCTCCTTCAGCGAACTCAGTCCATACTTGTTGGCATTTAGCCACAGCGGAGTTTTCCCGTGTGAGCCGGAGGCTTGCGCCTCTATCAAATATTCAAGTTCGCCGACAGGCTTTTCCTGCTGCAACTTGTCGTCGATATCCTCCTGTGCCGAAGTAGCCGAAGCAGTCAGCAGCAACAGGCAGCAAAGCAATGATTTATTCATATTATTTTAGTCCTTTATTGCGTTAGCATTATTAAATATGTGCGAAGATAGGCATTTTTCCGCTAATATTCTAACAAATAGGGAAATTCCCTCCCCTTTTAGGGAAAAACCCTTTCCTTATATCGATTATTCTTTGTTTCTTTGCACCAAGAAAAGATTACAGATACAAAGAAACTTAAAGATACAACGATTATGAAAAGGGTTATATTATCTATGGCTATAATGCTCATGACCGTATTCTCGGCATCAGCCATGAGCTACGAACAGGCAAGAGACAGGGCTCTCTTCCTGACAGACAAGATGGCGTATGAGCTGAATCTGAACGACGAACAGTATGAGGCTGCCTACGAGGTGAATCTTGATTATCTGATGAGCATCAATACTTATGATGACCTCTACGGCACTTACTGGACGCGACGCAACCTCGACCTGAGCTATATTCTCTTCGACTGGCAGTATAGCGCGTTCTGCTCTGCTGCCTACTTCTATCGCCCTCTGACATGGAGCGACGGTGTGTGGAGATTCGGAATATATGCAAGGTATCCTTCCCGCACGTATTTCTACTTCGGCAGACCGGGCTTCTATCTGTCTTACCGCGGCGGACACAGCTGGCACATGAATGGCGGACACAGCTGGTATCACGGACGCTCTTTCGGTCCGAGACCTGGCGAAAGCCGATTCGGAATGAGAGACCGTTTCGACCGTGGCGACTTCCGCGGAACTCATAATCACGGCGGTGGTTTCGACCGTCCGGGCAACCGTCCGGGGCGAAAGGACGGAGGATTCGGCCGCGACGACAGAAGACCGGACAATAACGGAAACAACGGCTTCGGACGTAACGACAGGAAACCGGACAATAACAACAACGGCGGTTATCGCGGAGGTAACAACAACGGTGGATATCGCGGAGGTAACAATAATGGTGGAAACGACAACTCGCAGAAAGGCGGATTCAACAAGGGTTCGTTTAGCAACAGCAGAATTAACACCAACACCGTTGCCCAGAGAGTGCAAGAGAAGAAGTTTAACGACAAACCGGTAAGGATGAGTGAAAATCGTGGATTTACTACCCGACAGAGTAGCACGCGCACCACGGTAAGGGAGACTCCAGTAAGGAGAGAAATCTCGCAGCCGTCGCGCAGCACAAGCTCTTCATTCAGTCGTCCGTCGTCATCAGCTCCTTCATCCACATTCTCGCCAAGCCGCAGCTCTTCAAATTCCGGCTCTGGCCGCAGCTTCGGCGGAGGCGGTTTCAACGGAGGCGGTCGTTCGGGTGGCGGTGGTCACATGGGCGGAAGAAGATAGTTTTTTATGATACTGTAAAACTTTAGATTGGTTATTAATAAATAGGCAAGTCGACGTGTAAATCATATACCGCACGTCGACTTGCCATTTAAATTAAGAGTCAATCACATCTCTGGCATGTATATTTGAGGTATCACACATTCTGCCTCATTCTCTGTTATATTGTTGGCAAAGAACATGCAATAGTAAATAGGCATATAAGTAATTCCATTCTGTTGATGCACCCTTTGCTCGTTACTCAACACTACAGCTTCGTGGATATGAAACTCTGGTGTTGCCAAGAATTTGTCTAAAGCACTGTGTACCATATAATCCTTGCCCGATTTAATCTCCAAGGGAAGAACTGTCAAACGGCGATAATCGTCTATGAGATAATCGACCTCTCCCTTTTGCTTGTTGTCATAATAATGAAGCGTATAGCCATGGGCGTGAAGCTCCTGGGCGACAACCGACTCATACACAGCACCTAAGTTCACGCTACGCTCATCTCGCAACACAGCATTGATATTTGTTCCATATAGCAGATTGGTCAACAATCCAACATCACTCAAATACAGTTTCAGCAAATTCTTGCTTTCCGATTCTGTAAGCGGAAAAGAGGGATTACTGATGGCTTGAACCGCCAGAGCAATGCCCGAGTTGGTGAGATATTCAAATTCCTCGGCATAGTCGCTGAACTGTCTGTGCGCTTTCAGCCCTTCGATATTCTTCACGATGATGCGCTTCTTCTTGTTCTCCATATTGGATGGAATCATGTCGTATATCTTGCGAATCACCAGTTTTTTCGCACCGTCATATTGCGAGGCATCTATCTTATAGAGTGTATGGATGTCTCGCTGAATGGCACGGACTTGCACGATATTTCTGTTTTCCAAGAACTTATTGACGGCATCCGGCATTCCGCCCACCAAAAGATAAGTTTTGAACTGCTGAAGCATGTAATTGTGCATGGAGTCGTTCAGGGATTCCTTGGCTACAAATTTCTGACGCATCGCCTCAATAGCTTCCTTCCCACACCCCATAGCCCACAGGTATTCCTCAAAATCCAAAGGATACATTTGCTGGATAGCGACACTTCCGATAGGAACAGATGGCGTTTGCGCCAAGGCAACTCCGAGTTGCGAGCCACTGGCGATATAACGATACTTGGCATCCTCGTTGAGAAACTTGAGCATGGTCATCAGATGTGGATAGCTCTGTATCTCGTCTAAAAAGACAAGGGTGTCATCTTTCTTTCCAAGATTATTTCCAGCAATCGCCCCCAGCTGCAAATAGAAATCTTCCTTGCTCTTTACTGTGGCAAAAATGCCTTCACCCTCTTGGTCTGCCTTGAGATTTATCTCAACAAAATGCTGGAACAGTTTCTTGCCTACATACCTAATGAGATATGATTTTCCTATCTGTCTGGCACCATTGACCAGCAGAATCTTTCGTGGCTCATGGAGAAGAAAGTTCTCCAAAGTTTGGGTAAATTTACGTTCT
>DAIOXG010000127.1:0-7105 GCA_036758085.1 Prevotella sp.
GGTGTATGGTTTGACGGATGGTGGGACAACGACGAGGACTCTATTCCCTTTAACTGGCAACTGCCGGAACAATATGCTCTTATCCACCACTTACAGCCGGCATGTATCATCGGAAACAATCATCATCAGACTCCTTTTGAAGGCGAAGACATGCAGATGTTTGAACGAGACATCCCGGGAGAGAATAAGAGCGGACTGTCGGGACAATCGATTAGCCAACTGCCGCTCGAAACGTGTCAGACCATGAACGGCATGTGGGGATACAAGATTAAGGACCAGAACTACAAATCCACCAAGGAACTCATCAGACTTCTTGTGCGCACGGCATCGAAAGGTGCCAACCTGCTGCTCAATATCGGTCCGCAGCCTAACGGCGAACTGCCGGCTACGGCTCTCGACCGGCTGAAAGGTATCGGGGAGTTTCTCAACGGCAAAGCCGGAGAGAGTATATACTGTACTCTCGGCGGAAACATAAATCAGGGCGACAGTATTGTATCGACAAGAGGTAAAGGGAAAAATGCTCCTCTCTACATTCATATCCTGAAGGACGAACCGACTGCCGAAATCACTCTTTCTATAACAGGAAAAATGAGAAAAGCAACCAACCTTCTTACCGGAGACAAGGTTTCTTTCAGAAAAAACAGCAAAACAGGATGTACCACATTCTACATTCCCGACTACAAGAAAGAAGAGACTGACTATATAATAAAAATCACTTTCTAAAAAAAACTCTTACAAAATATCCACAGAAAATAAATGAAGTTCCACATTTCGAAAAACAGCTTTGCAGTAACTTTTATGCTTGCATGCGCCATGACACTTTATGCACAAGACATTGTCAGGATTATACAATATGTACCTATAGAAAAAGATACCGATGGAAATGATTTGTACGGCACGGTTATCCTGCCGGAATCCGGTCTTAAAGATGTAGCAATATGCAACAATTCGTTCTTGATATTCAAGGACAAAAAGAATATGTCATACATATACAATACAAATACCATGCAGGAGCTTACAAGAGCAAAGCTCAACTCGAATATCGCATACATAACAGAAAAAGGATATCTTGTAGGTGAAGTGAAAAAGCTGTTTAAAAAAGATACAAAACCTACAAGCTATAATTTCGACAACAAACCATTATGGATATGCGACAAGACTGCTGCCTATTTGGCCAACGAAGGCACTTGCATTTGCTATCTGCAAGATTCCCCTAAGAAATATACTGAAGGAAACATGGTAGCATACGACATTTTTACCGGTAAAGAATTATGGAGAAAAAACATTCCGCACAAATACCATTATCCATGGTTAGAATGCATCAAAAAAAACGACGACGAGATTTACGTTATAGCAGACTCTCTCCTTCTGCTTAACACAAGGACGGGACAGGCAAAAAGTGTTCCGTTTGAAGCTGGGGTCAAAGAATCTATAATCAAACTCGGAAGCAAACGACTGTTGGCAAACACTAAATGGGAGTTAGAAAAACTATCGGCAACAGGCCCACAAATCGATGCAAATACTATCGCCGGAACACACAGCAACATGATTTCAGAAAGCGACCGTATTTATATTGCCGATGCCTCGAAGTTATACTGTTTCACAAAAGACCTGAAGCTGATATGGCAAACTTTGATTCCTGAAGACATGGCTTCGTCGTCTTCTATATATAAAGACAACGATACCATAGTAATGCAAAACTACGGTATCGGCTTTATGTCGACTATATATTCTCCCATAACCACAAAATGCGGAATACCTTTCACAGCCGCTTTCGATGCCAAGACCGGCAAACAGTTGTATCTGAACAAAGCTGACAACGGATATAAACTTATCGGTGGAATGATAACGCCGGGACGCTTCTACTGGCAGGACTCAAAGTACTTTTATTACAACGATTTCGGAGAGAAAGAAATACACAGGTTAAATTGGAGAAAAGAAAAAATGAAACTGACAAGGAAAAGTGCCGCAGAACCTCTCCGGTATATGGTAAACAAACTGTATACTGTTAATAAAGGACAAATCGACTCTATTTGCAGCGACAAAAACCATCTGATTTTTAGAGAATACGATTCGAAAATTTATATTGTAGACAATAATGAGGAAATCAAGGAACTGGATAATCAAAACCTGTTCTTTAAAATATCGGCAAACATTCTCAGCAGCATTAACGAGGAAGGAAAATACAAATATCTGTTGACAGACAAAAGCGGAATGAAAGTGAAAAGAACTGTCGTAACGGACTCTGAATTCAATACTGACAAAAACGGAAACATCTTTATTCTCGCTAAAGACGGCATTGGAATCATAAGGACAGACAATGACTACAAAACAAATTTTAAAATGTTTGCACCTTAAAGCTTTTATGCTTACATTTGTAATCTTATTACTTAATAATACTTTGTAAATCGATTTATATGAAAAAACGTATTTTCACCATTGCAGCAGCCCTCACTATTGCAGTCTCGGTCTCGGCTGTTCCGGCAAAACAAAGGAAATGGCAAGTCAGACAATCTGACGGAACGACCCTTACGGTTTCTGTAAAGGGCGACGAGAACTTCCATTTCACTTGCACCACAGATGGTTTGCCGCTTGTGAAAAACAGTAATGGAACTTATTGCTATGCTGTTCTCAACAGCGACAAGAGACTGACTCCATCAAGCCAGATAGCTCATGACGTGGCAACAAGAAACGGCGATGAACTCGCTTTCATAAAGAACTACTCTGAACAGGCTGATGCCGTTCGGTCGCTTGGCAAGAATAAGGCTATCAACCGTAATGCGTCAAGAATGGCACGACTGATAAAACGCGGGGCCGTCGACTCTAAAGGCAAACCTAATGTCATGAAGAAGGACATGGCAGGACCATGGGGCGGCGACGGCATCGGAGTGACGGGAAAGCGAAAGGGACTCGTTATCCTCGTAAACTTCAAGGACAAAAAGATGCAGGCTAAGCACACTCAGGAGGAATGGAAAAATTACTTCAATGAGGAGGGCTATTCGAAAATGGGTAACTCGGGGTCTGTACACGACTATTTCAAAGCACAAAGCTACGGACTTTTTGACCTCGAATTCGACGTGGTTGGTCCTGTTACCGTATCTAAAAATATGGCGGAATACGGAGGCAACGACTATAGCGGCAACGACAAGGATCCGGCAGGAATGGTATACGAGGCATGCAAATTGGCTGACTCACAGATAAATTTTGCCGACTATGACTGGGACGGCGACAGAGAGGTGGATCAAGTTTACCTTATCTATGCAGGTTATGGCGAGGCTTCTGCTTACAACATCTATCCGGAGACGATATGGCAGCACGAATGGGACTTGACATCGGCTGGCTATTCTCTTACTCTCGACGGAGTGAAAATAAACACTTACGGATGCTCTTCGGAACTCTATGGATATTCGGGAACTGACATGGACGGCATCGGCACTGCATGTCATGAATTTAGCCATTGTCTCGGACTGCCTGATATCTATGATACTGACTATTCCGGTGGCTTCGGTATGGGCAGCTGGGATGTTATGGATGCCGGGTCATACGGCGGAGACGGATACAAACCTGTTGGATACAATACTTACGAGAAATGGGTGAGCGGATGGATGCAACCTACGGAACTGAAATCTGCTTGCTATGTGAAAGGACTGAAACCGCTTTCTGATTCACCTGAGGCATATATTATATATAATGACAAGATGCCTACTGAATACTACTTGCTCGAAAACAGACAGCTTAAGGGGACTGACTCTGAACTTCCGGCTCACGGTATGCTCGTCATACACATGGACTATAATAAATCGGTATGGGACAATAACGGCGTTAACGACATTCCAAGCCATCAGCGATTTACTATTGTTCCGGCTGACAACAAACTGACGGACAATACTGAAACTGGAGATACATACCCTGGAACAAGTCGCAACACTTCGCTCACTGATGTATCTACTCCGGCTGCAACATTATTCAATGCCAATAATGACGGCAGAAAATTCCTGGGGAAGCCTGTTACTGAAATTGCTGAAAACGAGGGACAAATTTCTTTTACCTTTATGGGAGGTGAAACAATTGATGTTCCGATGGAATTGACAACGTCTAATGTAACAAGCAATTCTTTTACGGCAAATTGGACTGCCGTAGACGGGGCTGAATCATATAATATACAACTGAGGAAGAAGTCGGACAAACCTTCTGTTGACGAATCGGGAAAGGTTATCGAAGACCTTACTACATGGGGTGACGGAATGAGCGGCGACAGCAATAACGATATCTCATCGAAACTCGACAGCAAGATGAAGAATATGGGATGGACAGGATTAAAGGTTTATGAATGTCCGGGTAAGGCCAAGCTCGGTAGCAGCAAGGTTCCGGGCTATCTCGTTTCTCCTACGGTTTCTGATCTGGCTACGGCTTACGCTACTGTAAGAATGCAGGCTTCGAAATACGGTACTGATGATGACCAAGTTACAGTGGCTCTGCTTGATGCACAGGGACAAACGATTGCTTCTACAGAAATTACCGCCGACGGAAAGATGAAAACCGTAACAATCGAGAATCCTACTGAAAATGATTATAAGGTGAAGATTGCTCCTAAAAAACGGTGCTACGTGGAATATATTGGCATCTACGACGGAGAATTTTCTAATGAAGACTTCTCTGACGAGGCTAATTCACCTAAGACGCTGTTCGGCATGAAGGCTCCTGAAACGAAGACAAACATTACGGAAAACACATATACATTTACAGATCTTGAAGCTGCCGACTATCAATGGCGCATTCAAGCCGTAAAGGGCAATACGGTATCGGTATGGACTTCATGGATGGATGTTACTATCGGTACTCCATCATGTATCAAGGATATCGTAATATCTAAGGACTCACGCATTGATGTATATACTGTTTCCGGCGTTTCTGTGGGAAATATGACTTATGGAGAATTTATAAAGTCACCAATAGCAAATGGTACTTACATCTTGAGGAACGGAAACTCTTCGGTAGTTATTACTAAATAACAATACGACAAGTTTACAAATCTTTTTTTAAAGCATAGCCTTGTGGATAACAAAGCTATGCTTTTACTTTTTTATAAATGCTGACGGCTCAGAATTGATACAATGATTTCGGATTTACCGCAAACTATAATTAAAAGTAAAGTCCCATCTGCACTTGCAGACAGGACTTTACTTTTATAAAATATAGTTTCACGGTCTTTTAAACTTCAGACCTTATATTATTGACATTAGTTATCAATACTCACCCCAGGCCTTTATTTCGATATCAGAAAGTTTCACTGTGCAGAATGCATAGATGAAAGCACTCGCCAAACGACTGTTGGTTATCAACGGAACGTTAAGGTCGATTGCTGCACGACGAATCTTATATCCATTTGAAAGCTCAGAACTTGTCAAATCCTTAGGAATGTTAACCACCATATCTATCTCGTGGTTGTGAAGCATCTCAAGAGCCTTCGGTGCTCCACCCTCTGCTTCCTCGGAAGGCCACAGAACACGGGTATTCTCAATGCCGTTCTCCGTGAGATACTTGCTCGTGCCACCTGTTGCATAGAGCTTATATCCGTGTTTCACAAGCATCTGGGCTGCATCGAGCATATCAGCTTTCTGCTTTGCGCCACCTGTTGAGAGAAGGATGTTCTTCTCAGGAATGCGCTGACCAACAGACAGCATACTCTTCAAGAGTGCACAGCTTGTGTCGTTGCCGATACATCCCACCTCACCGGTTGAACTCATGTCTACACCGAGTACTGGGTCGGCCTTCTGCAAACGGTTGAAAGAGAACTGCGAAGCCTTGATACCTACATAGTCGAGATCGAAGAGGTTCTTGTTTGGCTTCTCTACTGGCAGACCAAGCATAACTCGGGTGGCAAGTTCGATGAGGTTTATCTTCAGTACCTTGCTGACAAACGGGAACGAACGGCTGGCACGAAGGTTACACTCGATAACGAGAATATCGTTGTCGCGAGCCATAAACTGGATATTGAACGGTCCGTTGATATGCAGTTCCTTGGCTATCTGACGCCCTACCCTCTTCACACGGCGCACTGTCTCAACATACAGCTTCTGTGGCGGGAACTGAATTGTGGCATCACCTGAGTGAACGCCGGCAAACTCGATATGCTCTGAAATGGCATAGGCAATAACCTCGCCATCTTTTGCAACGGCATCCATCTCTATCTCCTTGGCATGCTCAATGAACTTGCTCACTACAACCGGATGATCCTCGCTGACATTGGCTGCAAGCTGCAAGAAGCGCTTCAATTCATCCTCGTTTGAACATACATTCATGGCAGCACCTGAAAGCACATAACTTGGACGAACGAGTACCGGGAAGCCAACTCGTTCGATAAACTTGTCGATATCCTCCATACTCGTCAGAGCACTCCATTCCGGCTGGTTGATGCCATTGTTTGTAAGCATCTGAGAGAACTTGGCACGGTCTTCGGCATTATCTATATCCTGTGCCTTTGTACCGAGGATATTGACATGCTGCTCGTCGAGACGCATGGCAAGGTTATTTGGAATCTGTCCACCAGTAGATACGATTACTCCATGTGGCTGCTCCAGGTCTATGATATCCATGACGCGCTCAAAGGTAAGCTCGTCGAAATACAGGCGGTCGCACATGTCATAGTCGGTAGATACAGTCTCCGGATTATAGTTTATCATAACCGAACGGTAGCCTTCCTTACGAATGGTATTGAGTGCCTGTACGCCACACCAGTCGAACTCAACCGATGAACCGATACGATAAGCTCCTGAACCGAGCACGATGATACTGCGATGGTCATTCTCGAAAGTGATGTCGCTCTTTACTCCTGCATATGTAACATACAGATAATTTGTCTGTGCAGGATATTCGGCAGCAAGGGTATCAATCTGTTTTACTACAGGCAAGATGCCATAGTTCTTGCGCAGCTGACGAACTACGAGTCCTGCCTTTGCCATACTGTGAAGTTCCTGCTCCAAGCCTACAGCACGCGCAATCTGGAAGTCAGTAAAGCCATACACCTTTGCCGTGCGCAGAAGTTCCTTGTCAAGAGTATTGATGTTGCATTTCTTCATCGCCTCATCAATGTCGATAATATGCT
>DAIOXG010000128.1:0-7081 GCA_036758085.1 Prevotella sp.
CCAGGTCGATGGAGTCGCCCACGATGTTCACCTCCGTAGGAGTGAGACTATAGAAGAGGTAACCGTCGTTCCAATAGTTGTTTCCCACAGCATCCTCATCCTCAGAGAGTCGCTTGTTGAGAAGTTTCTGGTTATACACGTCGCCTTTCTTCATACCGAGCACGCGGCTCAGATAATCGGTGGTGAACACGGTGTTTCCCACCCAAGTGATGTTTCGTATATAGTATTTCTTTCCTTCGTTGATTTTGATGAACACGTTCACGTGTTTCGGGTCGTTGTTCCAAACGCTGTCTTCCAGTATTTCGGCATCGCGGAATCCCAGTTCGTAGTATTTGTCGATAAGTTTCTGCTTACCCTCTTTGTATCTCTCGGGTGTGAACTTCGTAGACTTCATGAAGCTCGACAGTTTGCCGGCTTCGCGTATTTTTCCGAGAGCACCTTTAGAGAACAGTCCGCCCTTTATTTTCTTTGTCGACACCAGTTTGTTTCCTTCAAGGAAGATGTTGCGCACCTTTATCTTCTCCTTCTTGTCAACGTCAACATTAAGGATGACATGATTTTTGTTGGAGAGGTCGTCAACCTGAGTGATAGTAATCTCAGCATTGTTGAAGCCCTTGTCGTGGAAGTAGTTTCCGGCAAGCGTTTTGGCACGGTCAATCATATTAGGAGTAATCTGGCTACCCTTGAGCAGTCCGAGTTTCGTCTCGAGGTCTTCGCGTTCCGACTTTTTCACTCCCGTGTAGTTGATGACCGATACACGCGGACGTGTGGCGAGATAGAAATGCAGGTAAAGCTTATCCCCCACGATAGAGTCGGCGGCTACAGCCACTTTAGAGAACAGTCCGTGTCGCCAATAGCGTTTCACGGCATCCGTAATTTCCTGTCCCGGCACGGTAACCTCCTGTCCGACAGACAGTCCGGAGATACCGGTAAGCATATAATCTTCGTATCCCTCCACGCCAGACACGGCGATACCGCCGATAATGCAGTTGCGTGGCGAGCCAGCGTAAGTAATGTCCGGATTTACGATTTTCTCCTGTGCTCCGGCTGTAGTTACCGTAAATAGGGCAACGAGACCGAGCAGCAGCCTTTTCAGTGTCTTGTTCATCGTTTATCTTTAGTAATATTATTCTTCTTTTTGTTCAAGTTCTTACTCTTTGCAGCTCAGTTATTTTGTTTCGTCTTCCACCTGCGCCTCAGTTTTTCCGAAGCGTCGCTGCCTGTTCTGATAGCTGAGAATAGCTTTGTGCAGATCCGGTTCGCGGAAGTCCGGCCAGTAGGTGTCGCAGAAATAAAGTTCCGAGTATGCGATTTGCCAGAGCAGATAGTTGGATATTCTCAGTTCGCCTCCCGTGCGTATCAGCAGGTCGGGGTCAGGCATAAAGTTTGTCGTAAGATTCTGAGTTACAGTATCCTCCGTAATGTCGTCGGCTTTCATTTTTCCTTCAGCCACGAGCGACGCGATATTCTTCACAGCCTTTGTAATCTCCCAGCGCGAAGAGTAGCTCAGTGCGATAACCATTGTCATTGCCGTATTCTTGGCGGTGTGTTCAATGGTCTCCTGAAGTTTCCGCTGCACCTGTTCCGGCAGTCGGTCGATGTCTCCGATAACCTGGAAGCGCACGTTGTTCTTCATGAAGAGCTCGTCTTCGAGAGCCGTGAGCACGAGTCCCATCAGTGCAGCCACCTCGTCGGCAGGTCGGTTCCAGTTTTCGGTAGAGAAGGTATATAGCGTAAGGTATTTCACTCCGAGTCGTGTACACTCCGAAGTAATTCTCCTAACGGTCTCCACGCCAGCCTGATGTCCGTAGCTTCTTTCCTTGCCGCGTTCCGTTGCCCATCTTCCGTTGCCGTCCATAATGATGGCGATATGTTGCGGAATGCGTTTCATATCTATTGCAATGTTATTCTTGTCAGTCATATTTATCGCTGTTGCATGTTTTACATTTCTGCATGAAGCTGTATGTCAGCGTCAGTTGCAGAGCCGAGTAGCAGTCTGTGTTCTTGAACAGTCCGCTACTCTTTATCATATACGGGTCTTTCACTCCGTCGAGCTCATCGCTCAGCGAGAAGTGCATAGCCCATTCTATAGCCAGGTTTACTCTCTTTGCGAGTTTGTATTTTATGCCAAGTCCGATAGGCAAGTTCCCTGTGAATACACTCTTCTGTTCAGTCTTCACGTAAGTTCCTCCGATACCGAGGAACACGAATGGCGTGAGTCGTTTAGCCCCGCGGTAGTCGCGTCCTGTGCCGTATGGCCAGAAGTTGTATTCGTAAGTCATCGACAGGTCTATCAGTGTATTGCTGAAAGAGTATGGCGACTGCTGGTAGTCGGGATAATACGTCTTTGTCCCGTTGGAGTCGCCTTTCAGCTTGCCGTACATCAGGTTCAGCCTTACGTCCATATACGGATTGAAAACCCTCCTGAGGATTAGCGAAGCACCGGGCTGCATGTTTTTCGTTACACTGCCGTTGAAGTCGCCCTCATAGCTAACGAGTCCCACTCCGGCTCCAATCTCCATCTTGTACATGTCGTCTTCCTGTGCGTTGGCAGTGAGCGGCATGATGAGAAGGAGCAATATCCAAACTATCCCTTCAGACAGAATGGAGCGTGTTTGCCGTGAGGCAGATGGGGTATGTAGGGTTGTTATGGGCATTATGCTTGTTGTTATACCTTATTATATATAATATATGGGAGAGCTGGGAAAAGCATTATTTGTTGAATGCCTTCTGCTCCTCTTTCCATCCGAGGCGGTTGATACGCATCTTCCACGACTTGTCGTTTTTCATATCAACAAGCCATACGTGGTTGTATTTGTCAGCCACCATGTTTACGGCAGCGGCTTCAGTTTCTTTCGAGAATCCGTCGGGCAGAGAGAACATAGAGCTTGAATGCCATGTCAGAGCCTGGTCCGTGCTACAATATATCTTGCTGTAGGCAGAGACACTGCTACCGTTCTGCCCTGCTCCACCAATGGCGAAGAGCTTGCCGTCGTAATACATCACCGAGAGTCCTTTCATATCAGGCAGGGCATCCTTGTCAACTCCCTCATAGAGCGACCATGAGTAAGAGTCAGTCTGCTCGCTGCTGTCTTCCAGTTTGCTCCATACCACAGCATTGCCGCCGTTGTTCGGATTAGAACCGATTATAACGATGCGCTTTACGTCGCTGTTAGTCTTAATCGGCAGTTCGCAGATGCTAAGATTCTCCTGCGGCAGCAGGTTCTTGTCGCCATCGAGCGAAGCCTCCTGCCATTCCACTCCGTCTTTAGAGCTTGCAATGCCATTTGTCGTGAGAGCATAAAGCTTGCCGTTTGCTGCTCCTACGAGCTGCTTGATATTCTTGTCGTTGAGATTGCTTGCCACGGTTTGCCATGTATGGGCATCCTCGGCACGGAACAGCGTTCCCTGGTTCAGCAGATACACCCATCCGTCAAGCGATGCCACATTCTTGTAAGCCTCCGGTTCGAACACCATATTCATGTTCGATCCAGTAACACGCCAGTCCTTGCTGTCGTCGGTTACGTTTCTTCCGATGAAACAAGAATTAGAGCCATTGCTGAAGATGGTAAATATATTGTCGCCGGCAGTAATGGTCTTGGCTGCCACTGCATTTGTTTCAGCAGATATTATATTCTCCATCGTCTGGCGGTGCCAAACAAACGAGTCGGGCTGCTCCTTGTGAACATTGAGCGTAACGAGGTAGCGGCGGTAGTAAGTACCGTCGGTAGAGAATACGCGGAATTCGCGTGGAGTGGTGAAGTCGATAGAGTCAGACGAAGAATAATAGTCGAGCGTATCCTTGTCGGTGCTGTTTTTCTTCAGTCGGAGCAGTGTAACGACTCCCGAGTTCTTGCTGTTTACTGTAGTAACGACCTTCGAGATATCGGTTCCTGCCGGCAGCGAGTCGGTATTGAAAATCGGGTGACACTTCGTCAGATTGCCATCCTTGTCCTTGGCGTATGCAAGCTGGTCGATAGTCATCTTCACTCCGCTGCAGTCTACGGTGGTAGTACTGTCGGTGCCGTCGGTGGTTTTCTTTATCGTGTCGCCGTTGTTGTAGAGATAATATTTATTGAGCGTGCCGAGCGAGAAAGACGTTATCGCTCCGTCGCCGTAATATACTATATCAGATGAATCACTGTCGTCGCCGAGGCATGATGCGAGCATCATCACTCCGGCAAGCATCAATGTGATTGGAAGGAAGATTCTTTTCATTTTGTGCGTAATTGTAAATTTAGCTGCAAATTTAGTTAGAATATTCCGAAAATCCACCTTATAGTATGCTTTATTATCTTAAAAGATATTTTTATTGGGATTTTTTTAGACAAACGGCATGAAAACACTACCGTTAGCCTCCTTCAAAAGATTTTTTAGTTTTCGTGTTACTATCATTCGTCCGGAGCGTTTGGGCTAAACACCGGGAGCGTTTGGGCTAAACGCTCCCGGTGGATGGATGTAAAGCCGGCAGAGCCACGAAATGGCAGAGCCGGAAAAGAGGTTAAAGCTTCTCTCCGAAACAAAGGTCGCCGGCATCCCCGAAGCCCGGTACGATATACTTGTGCTCGTTCATTCCCGGATCAATGGCGGCACACCATACAGTGGTTTCGGCATCAGGGAAAGTACGCTTCACATGCTCTATGCCCTCGGGAGTGGCGATGACGCAAGCCACGTGTACATGTTTTGGCGTTCCCTTCTGTAGGAAAGCCTTGTAGCCCAGTTCCATAGAACCGCCCGTGGCAAGCATCGGGTCGGCGATAATGAGCGTCTTGCCGTCGAGATTCGGTGTGGCGAGATATTCCACGTGTATGCCCACCTCCGTATGAGCCTCGTCGGTGTATTCGCGGTAAGCACTGACGAAGGCGTTGCCGGCATGGTCGAAGACATCGAGGAATCCGGTATGGAAAGGCAGTCCGGCGCGGAAGATAGTAGCCACCACCACGTCGTCCGCCGGCACGTTGACCTTTGCGTCAGCAAGCGGCGTATGCACCGTTTTTGTTTCATACTCGAAAGTCTTGCTCATCTCATACGCCATCATCTCGCCAATACGACGGATATTGTTGCGGAACACGAGTCTGTTCTGCTGGTATTCCCTGTCGCGTATCTCTGCAAGATACTGGTTCATCACTGAGTTCTGTTCACTAAAGTTGATTACTTTCATATTTGTTATTAATTATTTTTTAATCAGTTCTCTGTTAATTTTTGACAAAATATCCCTCTCTTATAATCCATTGTTGCAAAGTGTAATTTGAAAGCAATATTTTTTCTCTTATTTTTGAGAATATTCATGTTTTATCGATATTTATATTCATGGTTATGAAAGTCTTTCTTTGTCAAAATTCGTTTATCATACATTTCTTTTCTAAGAATTTCTTCAATAGAATATTTATTTAATATTTTACTTTTTATTACATACAAATAGCACGTATCAAAGTCTTGAAACAAAGCTCCAGATTTTGAGGAAGGCTTCACGTAATAGTATTTATAGAATATAGTCTTTTTCCCAAGAATGTATCCTGGAATTGTATCATCAATACTAGACAGAGTGGAATCAGATGAATTGAAAATCCAGTCCAAGCCATCACTTATTGTATCACATACATTCATTTCCATAATTAAAGTATCATTTGTGCAGTTTTCCACCCAATAACCTTTAGGTTTATAGTCAACAATACAAGAAGATACTGAGAACGATAAAAATAAAAGGAAGATTATTTTCATATATTTTTTAAATTTAAAATCCAAATTTTTCTTTTCTAAAAGCTTTAGTTATATTTCTTGCAGGATAATATCTTAGGAAAGTTGTCCTGGTATTTATTTCAAGTCCATGCCAAATTGTTCCAAAATACTGCTTTGACAGGTAATTTGCCCATGTTTCTGTCCAAAAAAGGTCATGAGAAATTTTGTTATATGGTGGTATTTTTGCGCAATTTAAGATACTCTCCTTAGCAATAATTTTATAATATTTTTCTTCTCCAACAATTCTGTACTGAAGAACATGACCAAACTCATGTTGCATCATAGCACGACCATTCATTGAATTACCTGTAAAAACCTTTTTCCCTACGAATATACCCTCATCTGGTCTTGTAAAACCTCTGTAGCCTCCATTTTTAGAATAAGTCCCCATAATTTTACTTTCATAGACATGTTGCCCTTCAAAATCTCCAACATATTTACCTTCAAAATCTTGATATTCTTCCTTGAGCTTATCCCAAATACCGTCCAAGTCATTCCCCATACATGAAAATGCTCCATCCATGCTCACTTTAATTGTTCCATCCCAAAAATCTGTTCCTTTTTCCAATGCATCGATACCACCTGCAACACCACCGAGTATTCCTCCGGCAATTCCTCCTTCCAATCCATAGCCTAATCCAGACAGGATACCTCTTTCGAAGTTGCCACCATCTGTCAGCGAGTTACCGAATCCGGAAACAAATCCTCCAGCAAATCCCGATGCTGCACTGGCTGCAGCCCCTGACAAGAAACCTGTTGAAGAAATTCCGTTCGCCATTCCGACTGCTCCATTCCAGAAACTTCCTCCTGCCATTGCAACATTTACACCTGATGCTATTCCTGTACTGACTACCCCGGCAATGGCTCCAGTGAAGAAATATCCAAGACCTTTGGCATTGTATTTAAAACCATGTGATGCCCAGTTGAACAATCCACCGATGGCTGCACCAAACACAAGATTCAAAAATTCTCCGCTTGGGTCCGTATACTTCAGCGGATTGTTAAGGCAATACGAGTAGCGGTTGAAGTTCTGGCTGTTCTCAGGCATCTGTATGTAGTTGTCGGGACTCAGGAACCTGCCGAGCTGCGGATCATACATTCTGCCGTTCATGTTGATCAGTCCGAACTCCGGCAGCATCTCGTGACCCGTGTAACCGCGGATAAAGCCGATGTCGTTCTTCTTTACAGTCATGTTTCCCCACGGGTCGTATTCAGCCTGGAAAACACTGCTGCCGTCGGCATCGAAAATATCCGTTATGCTGCCTTGGGCATCGGTGAACATATACAACAGTTTGCCCTGCCCTCCGTTCTCCCTGTAATGGAGCAGTCCGTTGCCGAGGTA
>DAIOXG010000129.1:0-7073 GCA_036758085.1 Prevotella sp.
CGGCTGTGGATGTCCACATTGGTGCGGTGGTTGAACACATTGAGCGAGCCGGTAACATAGATTTCAAGAGCTGTTGCGATATAATGTGCTTCTTTTTCTTCCTGTTTCAGCAGAGCGTTGTACAGGTCTTCAAGAATCGGCATTTTTTCGGGTGTGGGGTCAGCCAGATAATCCCGATATACCAAACGCACGCAACGGTCGATAACCGTTTTCTCAACCGGCTGCAAGCCCTCTTTGCCGCCGACAATAAGCTCGCAGAGAGACAGGATAAAGTCGGATTTCAGCGACAGCGGATTTTCCTCGTCGCTGTAGTTGAGGTTCAAGTCCATCGGATTGATATAGTGGGGAGAGGTCGGAGAAATGCGAATGACCTGCCCGTGCAGTCGTTCCACGAGAGGACCGTATTCCGCTTCGGGGTCGCAGATGATAATATCATCGTCGGTCACGAGGAACACATTTGCAATCTCTCGCTTGGCACTAAAGGACTTGCCCGAACCGGGCGTACCCAAAATCAAGCCGTTGGGGTTTTTCAGCTTCTTTCGGTCAACCATGATGAGGTTGTTGGAAAGGGCGTTGATACCGCAGTACAGAGCTTCGCTGCCGTTTTGGAAAAGCTCCTGGGTCGTAAAGGGTACAAAAATAGCGACGCTTGATGTGGTCAAGCCTCGCTGAATTTCGATTTGGTTGAGACCCAAAGGCAAACTGCTCATAAGTCCTTCTTCCTGCTGGAAGTCGAGCCTTGTGAGCTGACAGTTATATTTCTGTGCGATACTGGATGCCTGGAACACATTGTTTCCGAGCTGCTGCTTGTTGTTTGCGGTGTTGAGCACGAGGAATGTCATAAGGAACATTCTCTCGTTGCGGCTCTGCAAATCCTGCAAAATCTTCTTTGCTTCGTTGCCATAGGTGGCAAGGTCGGACGGAATGATGTCCATATCATATCCGGAACGAACCGCCTTTTTCTGTTCTTCAATGGTCATCTTCTGCAAATCGGTGATTTTGCGTTTGACTGTTTTGATTGCCTTGGTCTGGTCAACAGACTGAATGTGCATCGTAACAATCAAGCTGGACTCCATATCGAGAAAGTCGGCGAGCATACGGTCATTGAGTTCGGGAGCGAGAATTTGCAGGAAAGATACCGCACCGAGCTTTTTGCCAACGCCGAACTCCTTGCCGTTTTTGAACTCAAAGGAGCTTGGAGCGATAAAATCCTTAACAGACAAACCGCTTGGAGCAAGCCACTCCCATTCAAAATGAAAGTCGATATGCTCATCCATGTGGAACATACCATGCATGAGGGCTAAACGCTCCTTGCCGTTCAAGGGTTCAGTCGCCACGCCGAGCCTCTTGAAGTTGTTAAGCAGGTCTGTCTCGATGCGGTCGAGGCGGGGTTTTGCTTCTTTTACATTGGCAGCTTCGATACCAAAGGTCAGATACTTGGTCTTAATAAGACCGTTGTTTCCACGGGCAAGCTGATTTCGGAGCATCTCCGTATATTCCTCACGGATATTGTCAAAGTCGTCGTCCTGCGGAGGAATGGCAATATTCTGACCATAGGTTTCCTTATTTGCTGCCATGTTCATAAACGACAACTGAAACTTAACCGAGCTGTCGAAGTAATTAAGGAAATCACACCAGCCCTCAAAGATTGCGGTTTTATCCTCATTCTGATTGAGCTGATAATTGATGTCCTGGAACTGAATGGTCTTGGTGAAGTAGCCGGGGTTCACACGACAAATCCCATCGGGAAACATTCTCTCAAACGGGATACTGTCCTGCGCCGATTTCTTCTTTTTATCTTGATTTTTTGCTCTTGCGATGGCGGCTTCGATTTGCCTCTTTTCCGCCCTCGTGAGCTTTCGCTTGTCGGACAATACGATATACCTCCTTGTCGAGATTTTCCTGTCGCTCCAAGACCGCATAGAAGTTGTTGGTTTTATAAGGTCTCTGTTTCGGGCGAAGGAAGCAGACCTGCACGATGTTCCGGACAATCTTTTCAAGGGACTGCCCGTTCTTTTCGTACATAGCCAAAAGCATAAATGGCAGCAGAACGATAATCATAATGATGGATGCTGCGCTCGTGTTCATTACGCTTTTGCACAGAAAAAACAGAGGGACAGCTATAGCCGCACCAGAGCCGAAGCAAATGAGCTGGCGTTTTGTGAGGTTGAACATGACCTTTGTCTTAACTGCGTTTAAGTCTTTTGGTACAGGCACATAAGCCATAGTGAATCACCTCCGTCCTTAATGTGCCGAGAAGATAGATTTTGCCATAGAACCTGTTTTGAAAAGGGTAAAACACAGAAGAACCGTGTAGCCCATACAAGTCCAAATGGCATAACTGATGTCTGTATCCACGGCGATGTTCCGAACGAGAGCCGCATAAATCGCCACACAGACGATAATGAGAAACGCTTGGAATGCCAACGCAAACAGGGAGCGCAGATAATTCTGTCCCATGTTGCCGCTTTCCTTGCTGACCATCGTTGCCATCGGAATCGGAGCGACCGAGGTAACGAGATAAATTTCAATCATACGACCGTAGGTTATAATGAAAATGCAGATTGTAAGTGCCCAGGTACAAATGCCGACGAACAAGCTCTGGAACCACAGACCAAAGAGCGGACCAATATCCATTTCCATGAGTCTTTCTTCCAAATCCACGACAACTGTGTTGATGTCAATGGAGGCATCGCTTACGATTACGCCTGCGGCGCTGTTCACAACACTTTGCCCCACATCGAATACGCCCATTACGATGTTCCATGTGTTTGTTACGATAAGGACGGCACACGCCGTTTTGAATATCCATTTGAAGAACATCCATGTATCCACATCGCCGTGCATATTGTTTTTGTCCGAGACCATCTGGATTAGCTCCAAGGTCATGACAAAGGCGAGTATGACCCCCGCTATAGGGATAATGACATTATCCGAGAGTGTGCGTACCATGCTGTAAATCGTGCCGTTCCACGCCTGCGGAGTTGCACCTACCTGACCTGCGATTTCACCGACTTGGCTGTTCACGCTGTCGAACATACCGGAGAGATTACTGACGATGCCGCCAACCAATATCTCTTTCAGCCATTCAGCAATCGAGTTAAGCACCTTGTCCATAGGCGGTGAATCCCTCCTTTCCGGCTCCCACCCATTACAGAGTGGGAGCCAAGGGTTTTAGTTAGTGGGTACATTTTTTCGGAATTAGCCGAAAAGACCGGTAAGCAGAGGTACAAGGGTGATGCCGATGAGGGCGACACCGCCGCCCGCCATCAACTGTTTCATACCCTGCGACTTTGCGCCAGGGTTGTCGTTACCGTAACCTTCGAGCAGATTGATTGCACCCCAGATACCGAGACCGGCACCGAGAGCGATAACGAGAGTCTGAAGAACACCAACAGCAGAGTTAAAAAATTCCATAATTTTTACACAGCCAAACGCAAAAGTGCAAATGCACAGACCACAGATTTTGACGTTCGGCACTCCTTTCAAAAATTTTATTTGATTTGATTTTTGAAAGTGGTCGTTCTGTCTTTGACGTCTTATCTATGATAAAAACCGCTGTTAAGCGGTTGCTGACACATCGGATGCGTCCACCTCGTAAACCTGGTAGACTTCATCCGGTTTCGTTTTGAGCTGAGTGGAAAGGTACTTCTCAATATCAAAGTTGTTTTTCGGATTGGCATCGGACAGATACTTGTAGTTCGGGTGCTTGGTTATATCGTACTTGTTCGACATGAACGGACGCACACCACGAAGCTGGAGGATACATTTGCCGCCATCGAGGACGGCAAGCTCATCTATCGTTGCAAGGTCTTTACCGAGCTTCTGATAATTGAGAGAGTGGGAGACCTCTCTGCCACGACTTTCACCGGTGTTGAACGTGTCGATTGTTTCCTTGCCGAGAGACTGGTTTAGTTCTTTCAGCGTGGTCGGTTCAGCACCGCCGAGGAAGATACGACTATCCATGTTACCGATGATTGTGTCGGCATTGTCCTTGTACAAAGCCTTTAACTGGGATTGAGCCTGCAGGACAAGACAGGCAGAGATTTCACGGCTTCGGATGGTTGCTACGAGCTTTTCAAGGTTCGGAATCTGACCGATGTTCGCCGCCTCGTCGATAAGGCAGCGGACGTGAACGGGCAATCTGCCGCCGTAAACGTCATCGGCTTTCTCGCAAAGCAGATTGAAAAGCTGCGTGTAAATCATGGAGATTAAAAAGTTAAAGGTCGAATCGGTATCGCTCATAATGAGGAACAGAGCCGTCTTTTGAAACCGCTTGTCCTTTTTGTCCTTCTCATTGAGAAAGATTTTGTCTCCGAGGGTATCAAGCTCCAGTTCATCATACATGGTGATTTCACGAAGCTCCGCAATATCAAAGGGAGCAAGTCGAGCACCACAGCTCACCAAAATCGACTTAGCTGTTTTGCCAGCCGCAAGCGAATATTTTTTATATTGTCTTACGGCAAAGTGATTGGGCTTTTCCGCTTCCAGTTCTTCAAACATTCTGTCAACGGGGTTTTTGTATTCCTCATCGTCCTCTCGGACTTCCATAGCGTTGATGAACTCAAGCAGAGTTGTAAAATTCTGTTCTTCGGGCGGTGCTTCATAGTGGATGTAGCCAATCAAGGCGCAGTACAGAAGTGTTTCCGCTTTCGTCCAGAACTCATCACCGGATTTGCCGTCTCCTTTCGTGTTGGTGATGAGGGTCGTTACCAGCTTCAAAATATCCTTTTCGCTGTGAATGTAGGCGAACGGATTGTAATGCATGGATTTCTTGAAGTTGATAGTGTTAAAAATCTTGATTTTGTAGTTGTTGCGTTCAAGCAGTTTGCCAACCTCACAGACCACACTACCTTTCGGGTCAGTCACAACGTATGAACTGTGTAACTGCATGAGGTTTGGCTTCAAAAAGAACCTCGTCTTGCCGGAACCGGAGCCGCCGATGACAAGCACATTCTTGTTTCGGGCGTTCTTCGGGTCTTTGGGACGGTTCGACATCATAAGGCTTTCCGTCTGTGTGAGAATAATGTTGTTCTCAAACACGGGGTCCATAAAGGGCACAATATCCTCCCGTGTACCCCAACGGGCAGAGCCGTATTCCAGGTTCTTTCTGAACTTCTTGGCGTTCTTGCCTTTGACATATACCGCCAATCGAATAATAACTGCGGCAGCGATACCAACAAGCAGGTCAATCGGGTGAAAGCTCGGCATGATGTTTTCAAACGCCATTGTCAGCCCATCCATGATGTGCAATACCTTGGAGGAAAAATCAAAGCCCGGTGCAAGGCGTGCTGCCTGTCCGAGCTTTGTGGCGAGAAGCCCTATAAGCACATACGGGATATTGGGAATGAGGAGCTTTTTGTAATTCACATTCTTCATCGTGCATCCAGCTCCTTCTTGCGAACCTTCGGCGTGTCGAGGTCAGCAGTAATATCTTTGAACTTACGCAGCTTTTTGAGCACGGACTGGCGTTCCTTTTTGCGGTCGGTTTTTGCCGTGTACTCCTTGAACGCCGATGTCAGAGCATCGCCGTCACGAGCTTTGAAGAAGACAAGGTACTTTGGAATTTCTCCGGTCTTATCCTTTTTCAGAGCGAAGTCAACGCCGTATTTCCTCGCCACCCGCTCAAAATCCTTGATGTTCTTGTCGGTAATCTCGATATTGGAGACACCTTGATTTTGCCCCACGAGCTGTTTCACGCTTTGCTTTCCGCAGGGCTTTACCGGACCTTCCCGCTTTTTCTCTTTGCGGTAAGCAAGGTATTTACAAATAGCAGCTTTCAGCACTCTGCCGGTCAATTTTGCGGTGTTGATTGCCAATGTGACCGTCCTGCTTTCGACTTCTTCCTGCAATAGACATACCTCCTCTCTTGAGTGATAGGGCACAAGCGGATAAAACCGTACTAAGGCGGTCTCATCCTATGGTAGATATAGATTTTCAAGTTGAGCCTCCTTCCATGGGCATAAAAAATGCTCCCGTGTTAATCACGAGAGCTGCCATACATATCATGCTGAACCAACGCCGAGTAATAACTGCCGATGGTAGTGGGGGCATTGTACAGCGTGGTCAAGAGATATTGCTTGATGTTGCGTATCTTGGTCGTGTTCTCTTTGAGACAGTCGAACACGAATTTAATGTGCTCCATATCCAGCTTCAAAAGCCTTGAACGGACAACCTCTGCCGGATAGTCCGAACCGGCAACTCGGATATATTTCTTTGTGGAGCAGACGGTCTCTACGAGCAGTTCCAGAATTTCCTCCAGACGGTCGTGGTCATACGGCAAATCAGAGAGAAGATAGTCGTAGCTGATATTCTCCTTGATGATTTCTCTGTACCTATCCATATCTCTGTATTTCGCTTCTTTTCGCTTCGTTTCCAGTGCGGCAAGCACAGACGGACGAGCCTCATCGGAAAGAATAGAATGAATATTTGATAAATCCGTATTTGATTCATCTGTACTTCTTTTATCTATATTTATTTGTGCGGGAGTTTCCGGACGTGGTAAAGCCATATCCGGTTTTACCATATACGGCTTTTCCGTATCCGGTGATGCCGTATGTGGTCGCTCGTAAATGATATACTCCATATCGACGATTCTGCCGCCCGTGTCTCGTATCCTATGGCGTATGAGATAGCCGTACTGTTCAAGCTCTTTGAGCTGTGCGGTTATCCCATCCACGCCGTCCTTGCATATCTTCGCAAGTCCTCGTGTGGTGTAATCCCAATTATCTGGGAGGGAAAGCATTGTGGATAGAAGCCCTCGTGCCTTATTGGACAGATTAGGGTCTCGCAGATGGTAGTTCGACATGGTGGTATAGTTCTTGTTTTTCTCAACTCGACATACTGCCATGTTTCCTCCTGTGTCGGGGTATGAAAAAAGCCGAACAAGAAAAGTACAATTCCTGTTCGGCTCATTTACCCATATTCATTCTTTAACGCTGTTGGTCTCGCTGCCGTTTTTTCATCCATGTTTCAAGCAGCTTGATTATGGTTTCCTCCATTCGTTGCGGTGTATAAGAGCGAGGGAAGAACTTTCTGATTTTCTCCATCGGGAGTTTCAAGTCCCAATTTTC
>DAIOXG010000130.1:0-6996 GCA_036758085.1 Prevotella sp.
ACAAAGTCGCCTGTCTTAATCATCATCTTCGGCTTCTCCGCCACGAAATGACGCGACAAAGGGTCGTAGATGTGGTAATGCCCATGGCCCTCGTCCACTCCATCCACATAACCTACCAACGTCGGGAATACCTCCTCTACCCCTTTCTTTGACAACACCACCTCTACGGCACGCTCATTGCCCTGTTTTGATTTTCTGAGGGAAACATCATACAGTCTACCCTGTATCTCCCACGGCTTACAGGGAAAGAGATGACTGTCGGCAACAATCTCCATACCGTCAGCAGCAACAAGCTTTGCGAAATAACGTTTCCTTCCATTGACTATGCTCTCAAACACCTTTACGGCAAACATCGACCGTATGCCGTCGATATTCTGTTGAGCCTCATCCTGATGATGAAGCAGATACGACTGCAGCCGTCTGTCCACCTTCTCCTTCAGCGAGAGATACGCCCGTCCGTCTTTGCCAGTCTGCCGTTGGCAGTCTTCGTCCCGTAGATTCTTGTCGTATCCCCACAAATCCAGGAACTGTGGAAATCGGAAATCCATATACTTCTCGCTTATCTTCACAGCCATACCGAGCATACACGAATGGATAAGCGACGGTCTTTCTACAGGCATCTTCATATATGCAGCCAATAGCGTGCGCACCTGCTGCGACCCCATCTCTTTATAATGTTTCTGAAGATAACGAAATACACACCAAGCGGTATCCAAGGGATGAGAAACAGCCGTTTCGAGAGCAGCAAGGAGTTCATCCCACGAGTCAATAGTCTGCTGGTCGTTCATAATATACAGGATTTAAGTGTTTATAGATTATTTGCAAATCTACGAATTATTAGCGAGTTACACAAGCATTCAGTATTATTTTATTACGTATGGGATAAAAGTCTTCTGACAATAAATATTTTCACTGCATATTTATGATAACCCATAAATTATTTGCATAGGATGCTGAAATAAATAGAGCCAAATATATCAAACATTAAAAGTCGGTTATAGTGCGAAAAACTATAATCGCCTTACTTTTATGTTTTGAATGCCCACATCTTAATTCATAACATCACAAAAAAATCATAGAACTTGGTTTTTTAAATAAAAAACCATACTTTTGTCCAATCAAATGGATAAAAGTTATATTTAATTGTCCAACACATTGGATAATAATTATACATTTTCATCCAATCCATTAAACAAAAAGACATGGTTATGAACAAGGCTATATTGGAAAAGGTAATGCTCGACAACCAAAAAGAAGTTGAAGAGCAAGAAGTTACACCAAGAAATTTCTCTTTTGACGGGTTTGACCGCTACGTGATTGTTGGTATAAGAAGGGCTGGGAAATCATATTTGCTGTATCAACGAATACAACAACTTCTGAAAGATGGACACAAATGGGATGAGATGCTATACCTGAACTTTGAAGATGAAAGACTGGAAGGCTTCTCAACTCAGGACTTCAACATGATTTTAGAGGCACACATGGAAATGTATGGCAAACGACCGATGCTCTTCTTGGATGAAGTGCAAAACATAGCCGGTTGGGAAAAATTCGCCAGACGACTTGCTGATGCGAAATATAAGGTAATAATAACAGGAAGCAATGCAAAAATGCTCAGCTCGGATATACAAACCACTCTTGGAGGAAGATACATACCAATATATGTTTATCCATATAGCTTCAAAGAATTTCTGGAAGTATCTCACGTGGCTTACGACAGGCTGTCTATCCTCTCAACAGAGGGGAAAGCAAAAGTAGTGAACCGTATGAACGACTATATCCATAACGGAGGTTTTCCTGAAGGAGCCTTGATGAAAGTAAAGCGCGACTACCTGATGAGCGTATACCAGAAGATTTATCTTGGAGACATCGCTGCAAGAAATAACGTTACGAATGTGTTCGGGCTGAAGGTAATGATAAAGAAAATCGCCGAAAGCGTAAAGCAGCCGATTTCATTCAACAGAATAGCTAACATTATATCAACTACGGGAACAAAACTGAGCACCACATCGGCTGTAAAATATATGGGGTATCTGGAGGAGGCATGGCTTATAAACAGAGTAACGAACATTGCGTCGAAACTGGCAGACAAGGAGGGCAATGCCAAATATTATTTCACAGACAATGGCATCCTGAACCTTTTCCTTATAGACGCAGAAACATCTCTGCTTGAAAATCTGGTGGCTATATATCTGACAAGGAAATATGGTAGAGAAGATGCCGTATTCTTCTATAACAAGGGCATAGAAGTAGACTTCTATATCCCTGAAGATGAAACAGCCATACAAGTATCGTATTCTTTAAGAGATGAAGAAACGAGAGAGCGTGAAGTTAAGGCTCTGAAGACTTTGCAAAAAGTGTTGCCGTGCAAGAAATTATTTATAATAACATACGATGACGAGGACAACTGGAATTTGGCTGACGACAATATAAAAGTAATGCCTGTATGGAAATGGGTATTGGATTAAGATTCGTTCTCAAGAAAATCCCTTAAGGCTACTCCAGAGCCCTAAGGGATTTTCTTGTTTCAATTAATAATGAGATGTTTATTTCGTAGTGATAAGCATCACTCCCTGTTTGCCTTCGGCATTGTATTTCTTTATCGTCTCGGCATCCTTCTTCACGTCAATCTTTTCTATGTCGTCAGGCTTTATGCCATTGATATTCTCAGTAACCTTACCGTTTACTACAACTACAAAGTCTTTGTTTGAGAACGTCTCCACCTGACTTACGACCTTGCCTTTCGGCATCTTGTCGGCATTGCCGTTCAGATCAATGGTTCTTACGGATTTTATCTTCTTCCCGTTGTCTATGGTCTTGACAGACTTTACAGTTTTCCCTGCGCTCTCAGTACTGAACGTTATCGGCAGAGTGTATTTCACATTTATCGCCTTGCCATTCTGAGTGCCCGGTATCCATTTCGGCATACCGTTGATTACTCGCAAGGCTTCCTTGTCGAAGGCTTCGCCCTGGCTCTTTACAATCTTGGCATCGGTAATACTGCCGTCTTTTGCAACAGTAAAGGTGGTAACGACACGAACTCTGATATCCTTCTGCTCTTCTGACTTAGGGAATTTTATGTTCTTTGCCAGATATTCAAACAAAGCCGCATGTCCACCAGGGTACTCTGGGAATGTTTCCTGGGCACATTCTATGTACTTTCCTTTCACTGGCTTTGCCCCCACAGCTGTCGTGTCTTGCAGAACAGTAGCCTTAGAAACGGTCTCTGCCTCATCCACATTCATAACCGGGGCATCACCGACAATCTTCTCCACAGTCTTAACTACAGGACTCTCGCTTGCTGATACCAGAGCCTCACTCTCCTGCTCCACTCTCTCGCTCAGGTTCTCTACTCTCTCACTTGCAAATGCAGCCACCGCAACGGCAGCGAGCGGAAGCATAAAGGCAATCTTAGCCTTCTGCATCGGATTGGTTCTTTTGATTTTCATCATGGTTATTCGTTTTTTAAGTGAATTATGATTCAGATTGTTAGCCATCGAGAACAGTCGTTCGCCGACAGCTTTTCTTATTAACAGCATCTGATAATGAGTGGCATCCACTCCCGACTGCAACACAGCCTCGTCCGCCTCATACTCGTGCACCGTCTGCAATTCCCTCTTCAGCAGCCATGCAGCAGGGTTAAACCACTGGAACACTATAATAATATTACATATAGCCACATCCACGGAATGTCTGCGCCGGATATGCGCCATCTCGTGAAGCACAATCTCCCGTCGGTTTTCCTTCCAGTCTTTTTCGCTCATCACTATGCAGCGGAACCAGCTGAACGGAGAGATATCGTCTTGCAAAACATATATTCTGATACCGTTATTGCTTTCCACACATTTGGCATGGCGAATAAGTCGAAAGAGACTACACAGAGACAGCACCGATTTGCCGACAAACAGCGCCACGCCCAAAAGATATACAATGAGCAATACCTGCATGATGGTTATTCCTCCTTCGGCTCCGCCAGAGTCCTCTGCCGTCTGCGCCACAATGCCTTCAAGCACCACCGTCCCTTGGTTAATTCCCGCTGAGGAGTCAAACGACAGATGTATCAGCGGCAACACGAGCGACAGCAGCATCATCGACAGGATGGCAAAGCGGTTGAACGTATGGAAGGTGTCACGGCTCATCAGCAACTTATGGAAGAGATAGAACAGCGACAGGCATACCGCCACCTTGACTGAATATATAAAGAAAAGTCCAAGCATAATCCTGCATTTTATATGTTTTTATATCAGGTGGATTACTTCTCAGCATCGAGCGATGCAATCAGTTCCTTCAATTCGTCAACGGAAATCTTCTCCTCCTTTACGAGAGCCGACACCGCACTCTTGTATGAACGGCCGAAGAGCTTGTCTATCACAGAGTTCAATGCCTTTCGCTTGTATTGCTCTCTCGAAATCTTTGCAAAATACTGAAAGCAACGTGCCGTCAATGCCCTGTGCCCCAAGAATCCCTTGTCTTCAAGGATATGCACCAGGGTGGATAGAGTATTTACATGCGGCTTCGGGTCGTCGTAACATTCGCGAAGCTCCCTTATCTGCATGTCGCCACGCTCCCAATAATGGTTCATTATCTCTTCTTCCCTGTTTGTAAGCGTATTCATTTCTTTGCGGTTTTAAACGTATCTTTTATTCATTCACGCCGCAAAGTAACTAATTCTTTTAGTTATAAACAAGAGAAGCATGGTTAATAAAACTAAAACGCTTAGTTAATTAACTAATTATCTTAGTTAACTATGGTATTCACCTTATAAAATAAAGGGAATCATCATATAAGATACAAAGGTTTCCTCCCGTGATTTACTATGTTTTTTATAGGTTTTCTTTTAAAAAAGTTTTTTCTTGATTATCCCTCACCATAACGTATATTTACTCTATCACCCACTCCAGCGTGCTCTCCTCGTCCTTAACAGAGAAGTTCAACCCGGCTTTCACCACCTGCTTGCCCTTCATGGCGTATGCCTCGGCATAGTGGCGGGAGTTTATCTGGGCGAGAGCCTCAGCTGCGGTCTTGTTGAACTTCATTTCGATGACGTAGACGTGGTTTTGAGCCTCTATAACGACGTCTACCCTACCCTTCGGGGTGTGAGCCTCAACCTGGATGCTGTAGCTCGTGAGAAGGGCGAAAATGATATAAAACATCTGTTGGTAATGACCCTCGTAGTTTGTATTGGCACAATAAGGCACCGTCTCGAGGAAGTCGCGAAGCAGCTCCAGAGCTTCTTCCAGCTTGCCGCGCTTGAGCATCACCGACATGTCGGCCACTACAACCCGTCCGCCGTCTATCGCCGTATCGAGATAGCCGGGCAGAAGACTGTCGTAGAGTCCCACTTCTATCTCCTTGTTCGGGAAGCCGAGGGTGTAAACGTCGGTCTCCTCGTCGTAGTCCTTTATCGTTACATATCCGCTCTGATAGAGCAGCGGTGTGAGCGAGGTCATCGTCTCCGTAGCAGCGTCGAACGACGAGTTCTTTGCCCTGACGGGCGACAGCTGCGAGGGCAGAACCTTGAACTTGCGCATCATGTTGATGAGGTATGTGGGGGTGCCGGAGCCGAACCAGTAATAATTAAACCTTCCGTCTGCCAGGCAATTCAGCAGGCTGTAAGGGTTATACACATCCGGCGAAGGCCATGTGAAGTGATAGCCGTCGTAATTTTCCTTCAGCTTTTCTAATGCCTGCTCGTATGTTATGCTGCGCTTTTCGGCAAACAAACGGATATCATTGTCCATCTGCTCCACCAATTCATCTTTTGTTATGCCGCAAATTCCGGCATAAGCCGGATCCATACTTATATTAACAATATTGTTCAACTCGCTGAAAATACTGAGCTGCGAGAACTTTGTGATGCCCGTGAGAAACACGAAGCGGAGCATCTTCTCGCAATCTTTCAACGGACTGTAGAAATTGCGCATAGTATCACGCAATATCGACAAACTTTCGCTCTCATGCACCACGTCGAGCAAAGGGGCATCATATTCGTCGATAAGCACTACCACCTGTTTCCCTGTCTTATCATATACACATTTTATAAGATTAAGCAATCTGACATTAGGGTCTGGCGAATCACATTCTATACCGAAACGCTGCTCATTATCATTCAGGATAAAGAGAAGATAACGTTCCAACTGCGCTTTCTCCATGTGCTTTCCTCCAGCCAAGCTGAAGTGCAACACAGGATACTCAGTCCAATCCTTCTCCAATTTTTCTATGGCAAGTTCTTCAAACAAGTCCTTCCGTCCCTCGAAATAGCTCTGAAGGGTGGATACGAGCAACGATTTACCAAAGCGACGCGGACGGCTCAAGAAGAAATACGTACCATCAGTATGTGTCATACGATATATGTATTCCGTCTTGTCTATATAAAGTTTGTCCTCTACACGGATTCTCTCAAACGTCTGTATTCCTATAGGATAAAGTTTTCTTGCCATAGTCATAGTTCTTTATATGCATGATACATATTGATATCTTCTTTTGCAAATTTACACAAAATCCTTGCTTTTGCAAAGGAATGAATAGAAATACTCATAAAAAAGGATTTTTATCTTCATTTATTATATTGATCTTTCCAAGTGTTTATATCATTCAGTCTGACTAAATGTACCAAACGCTATCAGTATTTGGGCAATGCACCTTTGGTGCAGAATAGCTGCACTTTTTTGGCACTTTTGATACAGGATTCTTTTTCTTTGCAAACGCCACTTTATCTTTCAGCAAAAATGACACTACCCCTCACACTTACCCTCACACCCCTCACACTTACCCTCACCCTCGAAATGCCGATAAACAGAGAGGTTTCGAGAGATGTGTGAGGGTGTGAGGGTAATTTCACGAAAAAACTTTATTTGTTTTTCTTCTGTTTCCACTTCTGAACGAAGAAAATTATATGCAGATGTGTTGCGAGCTAACGTATATATAAAACAAAAGCGGCAACCGAATCACTTCGCCTGCCGCCTCTGTTGTCCCAGGCGGATTCGAACCACCACT
>DAIOXG010000131.1:0-6992 GCA_036758085.1 Prevotella sp.
AGCCTTCAGCTCCTCCACGGCAGGTTCAATCTCCTGTTGCTCCTCGCTGCCGAAGAGTCCTCCGTCGCTGGCGTGAGGGTTTAGTCCGGCGATGCCGATCTTTGGGCTCTCGATGCCAAACTGTTTGCAGGCGTCCGTTATCAGTTCCGTTACGTCGATGATACGTTCTTTCTTCACCAGGTCGCAGGCTTTGCGCAGCGGCACGTGGGTAGACACATGGATTACGCGCAGCGACTCGTCGGCAAGAAGCATGGCATATTTCTTAGTGTGAGTATAAGTAGCGTAAATTTCAGTATGTCCGTCGAAATGATGACCGGCAAGGTTTAGCGCCTCCTTGTTGAGCGGTGCCGTAACGGTGGCGTCGACGCTGCCCTCCATTGCGAGCTGTATGGCTTTGACTACCGACTGGAAGGCGGCGTTGCCGCATTGTATGGCAACTTTGCCCTGTTCAAACGACTGCATGTTGATGAGCTGGAGGTCGATGACGTCTACCGTGCCCGGTTCAAACTTTGCGCTCTCCACATCCTTTATGGCATGAATCTTCAGGGTTGATTTCTGTTGCCTTGCCACAAATTCCATGACTCCGGCGTCGCCCACGACGAGAGGACGGCATTTCTTGTAGGTCTCTTCCATGACGAGAGCCTGAAGGATTATTTCCGGACCGATTCCTGCCGGATCGCCCATGGTAATTGCTAATATGGGTTTCGTGTTCATTTTTTTCTTCTTTATTGTCGTTTTCTTATTTGTTTTCTTTTTTCTTTTTTCTTTTTTCTTTTTTCTTCTCTTCGAGATACCCGTAGATTGTCAATTCCTTATCGGCAAGTGGGGTCTTGAAGAACAGACTCGCTATATAGCCGACGACGAGCACTATGATATGGTTGTAAACACCGAGCATGTATTTATGGTGAGTAAAGTTCCAGCTGCCCAGGTCGAGCAACATCCTGTCGTCGCCGTAGCGCGTTGATGTAAGTACGGCGTATGCCGTGAACAGTATGGCTGCGGCAATGCCGATGTAAAGTCCCTGCCAATTGGCGCGGCGACTGAACAGACCGAGCAGGAAGATGCCCACGATGCCGGCAGAGAGGATGGCGTAGAGACCGAAGAGAGTGCCCAGTACTCCCTCGCCGCCCCATGCCACATAGAGCAGGGCGCAGGCTATGGCTCCGAGACCGGTTATGATGACAGCCCAGCGACCTACGCGCATTTTCTTTTTGTCGGAAGCCGTAGGGCAGAAGCGTCCGTAGTAGTCTTCTACCACGATTGCCGAGATACAGTTGATGTCGGCATCGATGCTCGAAATCGCTCCGGCTATGAGGGCGGCAAGGATAAGGCCGGTTATGCCGACTGGCATTTCCGTAGAGATGAAGTAGGGGAAGACCTCGTCGCTCTTTATCCCCTCGGGCAGTATGCCGCTGTTGATATGGTAGTAGGCGAAGAGACACGTGCCGACGAACATAAACAGAGCCCATGTCGGTACGCTCAGGAAGATTCCCAGGTATGAGGCGCGCTTTGCGCTGCGGTCGTCGCGTGCTGTAAGGTAGCGTTGCACGATGCTCTGGTCGGTGCCGTATTTCTGTAGGGCGTAGAAGATACCGTTGAGCACCATCACGAGGAAAGTGAGATGCGTCAGGTCCATGTCGTAAGGTCCGAAGTCTATCTTCTTGTATTCTCCTGCGATGCGGAAAATTTCGGCAGGTCCGCCGTCGGTAAGGTAAAACAGCATGCCGACGGCAAGCAGTCCGCCGATAATAAGCAAGAATCCCTGGATGACGTCCATCCATATTATTGCCTCCATTCCTCCGAAGAATGTCATTACGAGAACTACCGCACCGATGATTACGATGACCCACCGTATGTCCATTCCGCCCACAAACATCGCCATGGCGAGAGCTAACAGATAAAGTATTGTGCCCATCTTGGAGAAATGCTCCAATACGAAGGCAAAGGAGCTGTAGAGGCGCGCCAGCGGACCGAATCTGCGTTCGAAGTATTCGTATGTGCTGAGACGGATAACCCGTCTGTAGAGCGGCACGATGAAGCCGATGAGACACACGAGGACGAGCGGTACCATGAGTCCCTGGACGAGCAAGATCCAGTTTCCGGCATAGGCGTTGCCGGGGTAGGCAAGGAATGTAACACTACTTATTAT
Organism: Prevotella sp.; assembly: GCA_036758085.1. Classification (GTDB taxonomy): domain Bacteria; phylum Bacteroidota; class Bacteroidia; order Bacteroidales; family Bacteroidaceae; genus Prevotella. The sequence continues at coordinate 2,150 of DAIOXG010000131.1, forward strand.
CGTGGCGAACATCGACATGCCGACTGCCCACGACGGGATGTTGCCGCCAGCGGCAAAATAGGTGTCCGTAGAATTCTGGTTGCGTGAAAAATAAAATCCCACGCCGAGTGCCATTATTATAGAGGCTATGATGATGGCAATGTCTATCCAGTGAAGAGATGATGTTTCCATGGGTAGTAGCTGTTTTTATACTTTAATAAAATCTCTTTATCTCGCTCTTTATCCTTTCGGTGGTCGTGGAATCCAACTCCGTGAGCGGCGGCAGCATGTAGGTCTCGCATAGTCCGTATTGCTTCATGATAACCTTCAGTCCGGCAAGCGACTGTCCCAACGTGAGTCCCGCAGTATTCACTTTCCCCATGTCGATTGTAAGCTGCTGCAAGCGTTCTGCTTCATTGAAATCGCCCCTCAAGGCAGCCTCGAACAAGTCGTTGTAAAGCTTTGGTGCATAATTGCCTACGCTCGGTACGATACCGTCGGCTCCAAGCTTCATGGCGCGAGCCGAATTAGCGGCGCAGCCACAGAAATATGCAAAGTCGTCGCGCTTGGCAAACATTTTCAGAGCCTGTTCCATGCGTTCCAAATCATTCTCCGAATCTTTTAGCCCTACGATGTTTGGGAGATGGCTAAGCCGCTCTATGACGTCGAGCGGAATACTCATGTGGGTAGTAATCGTAATGTTGTAAAGCATCAGTGGAATACTGATGTTTTCAGAAAGATTCTTGTAGTATTCATACATCTGGTCGGGTGTGAGGGCGTAGTAGCTCGGCAGAGTGGCAGCTATGACGTCTGCCCCGGCTTCGGCAAAAAGCTTTGCAGCTCGTAATTGCTCGCTCCAGCATGTGCCGCAGAGTCCGGCATATATGAGCACGCGTCCGGCACTGACTCTTGCTGCTGTCTCTATCATGCGTGCTCCCTGGTCGGTGGAAACGGAATTTCCCTCGCCAGTGGTACCCATAATGAGTGCCGACACGTTGTTCAGGGCAAAGTTCTCTATGATTCTCTCTACTGCTTTCAGGTCAACATCGCCGTTGTGTGTGACTGGTGTTACCATTGGAACCACTACTCCGTGGTATTTTTCGTTTACTTTCATCTTATTTTTTTGATTATGTTATTAGGCTATTGTAGAAAATTGTAGATTTCACGGGATTTCTTCTCCCCGTTTTAAAGAAAAGACTCGCAGACGGGCTTTTTGTAACGTATAGATGGTGTAAAAAGTGTTTATTTGTTCTGAAACTCGCAAAATATAAAACCTTTTCTTTCTCTTGTCCGATAAATTATGTACATTTGCAATGTGGAAGAAAGAATGAAATGCATGTTATAATGCAAAATTAATAACCCAAAAACATATAATGTATGAAAAAACTAATAATGCTTGCCGTTGGACTCGTTATGACAGTAGCTGCCAACGCTCAGTTTGAACATGGTAAATATTATGTCAGTGGGTCGCTCACGGGACTTAATATGAGCTACAGCGGAGCCGACAAGTTTAATCTGGGGATTGAAGCAAAAGGCGGATATATGGTGGCAGACAATTGGATGGCACTTGCCATGGCGGGATATTCTCACAGCGGACAGGATGGTGTTGACGACACTTTCCAGGCTGGTGTAGGCGGTAGATATTATATTATCGAAAACGGACTCTACATGGGAGTAAACGCAAAATTCGTACGCGGTAACAGTAGCTACAATGACTTTATGCCGGGCATCGAACTCGGATACGCTTTCTTCCTCGGAAGGAGCGTTACCGTTGAACCGGCTGTTTACTACGACCAGTCTATAAAAAATCATTCTGATTACTCTAAGGTAGGTCTGCGCATCGGAGTGGGAATTTACCTTTAAGAGCGTGGGGTGAGGAGTGTGGAGCGAGGAGCGCTTCAAACTATATTGCTCCGGACTGTTCTGCAATCTGATAACGATAACAGTAACAAAAACAATAATATGTATACAGTAGACGAATTGGAAGACAAACTGATAGACCTCGCTTTTGCTGAGGATATCGGTGATGGAGACCATACCACTCTGTGTTGTATTCCTGAAGACGCAATGGGAAAATCACACTTGCTTATAAAAGAAGACGGAATACTCGCCGGAGTGGAAGTGGCTAAGAAGGTTTTTGCAAGATTTGATGACACTATGAAGGTTGAGGTGCTTATCAATGATGGCACACCGGTGAAAAAAGGCGACATTGCCATGGTCGTAACCGGTAAGGTGCGCTCGCTGTTGCAGACAGAGCGACTTATGCTAAATATTATGCAGAGAATGAGCGGTATCGCCACCATGACGCATAAATATGTGGAGAGACTGAAGGGAACGAAAACTCATGTGCTCGACACAAGAAAAACAACTCCGGGAATGAGAATGCTCGAAAAACAGGCAGTGAAAATCGGCGGCGGAATGAACCACCGTATCGGACTGTTCGACATGATTCTGCTCAAGGACAACCACGTGGACTTTGCTGGAGGAATAACAAACGCCATTGACCGCTGTCATAAATATCTTGACGAAAAGGGACTGAAACTGAAAATCGAAATTGAAGTGAGAAATTTCGATGAGATGAATCAGGTTCTTGAACATGGAGGGGTAGACCGCATTATGCTCGACAACTTCTCCGTAGAGGACACGAAAAAGGCCGTGGAAATTATCAACGGAAGAGTGGAGACAGAGTCAAGTGGAGGCATAACTTTTGACACCATACGCGATTATGCCGAATGTGGAGTCGATTTCATCTCCGTTGGGGCTCTAACTCATTCCGTTAAGGGACTCGACATGAGTTTCAAGGCTTGTTAAAGAAAGTTGACAAGTTTCTCTAATGAATGCTATCTTATAAAAAGCTGAAATGAAAAAAATATTTCTATCTTTAATACTTTGTGCAGGCATGCTACAGGCTATTGCCTGCACAAATTTTATTGTCGGCAAAAAAGCAAGTGCCGACGGATCTGTAATCTGTTCCTATAACGCCGATGACTACGGCATGTTTATTAATCTCTGTCATTTCCCCGCAGGTAAACACCAGAAAGGGGAAATGAGGAAAATCTTCGACTGGGATACTAACGAATACCACGGACAGATTCCGGAAGCTCTCGAAACTTACAATGTCATCGGAAATATTAACGAATATCAGGTGACTATCGGGGAGACTACTTTCGGAGGACGAGAGGAAATGGTTGACTCTACCGGTATCATCGACTACGGGTCGCTTATCTATATCGCTCTGCAGCGCTCTAAAACTGCAAGACAGGCTATTTCCATAATGACTACTCTTGCTGAAACTTACGGGTACAACTCCGAAGGGGAAACTTTCACCATTTGTGACCCTAACGAGGCTTGGATAATGGAAATGATGGGAAAAGGACCGGGTAGCAAAGGTGTAGTATGGGTCGCTGTACGAATCCCCGACGATGCTATCTGCGCACATGCCAATCAGAGTCGTATTCGGACTTTTAATCAAAAAGACAAAAAGAATGTGCTCTTCTCCAAGGACTGCATAAAATATGCAAGACGCATGGGGTGGTTCAGCGGAAACGATAAGGACTTCAGCTTCTGCGACACCTATGCCGCACCTGATTTCAGCGGACGGCGCTTCTGTGAAGCTCGTGTATGGAGCTTCTTCAACCACTTCCAGGACATGAGCCGCTATCTGCCGTATGCTGAAGGAAAAGTAAAGGATGCTGAACCTATGCCTCTATGGATTAAACCTAACCGCAAGGTTAGTGTGCAGGATGTACAGGCTTGTATGCGCGACCATTATGAGGGTACTCCGTTTGCTTTCGACAAAGATATGGGACAGGGTGTTTGGGAAATGCCTTATCGACCTACACCTCTCACGTTTAAAGTTGACGGAAAGGCATATTTCAACGAGCGACCTACTTCTACGCAGCAATCTGCCTTCTCTTATGTTTCTCAGATGCGGTCTTGGTTGCCGAGGCAAGTGGGGGGAGTCTTGTGGTTCGGAAACGACGATGGCAATATGATTGCCTATACTCCTATATATTGCGGCAATACTGTGCAGCCCGAATGTTACAACACACCGGGGGCTGACGCCGTAACCTTCAGCGACAAAAACGCTTATTGGGTTTGCAACTGGGTCAGCAACATGGTTTATCCGCGCTACTCGCTGATGTTCCCGTCGCTTAAGGAAGCGCGCGACTCGCTTGAAACATCTTATTTCAACAAACAGAGTGGGGTGGAGAAGAAGGCTGCTGAACTTTGTTCTTCAAATCCGGAAAAGGCGGTGGAGTATCTTACTGAATATAGCAACACGACAGCTCAGCAGATGCTTGCCCGTTGGAAGCAGCTTGCCACGTATCTTATTGTGAAATACAACGATATGGCTGTTAAACCAACAAAGAATGGTAGATTCTTGCGTACGAAGACTGGTCTCGGTGCTAAGGTGGAACGACCGGGATTCCCGGAGCGTGTTGCACGGGAATTGGTAAAGCAAACTGGTGACAAATATGCTGTTCCTGATGAAAAATAGAATTTTATATTCAGAATAGCGTCATATTAAATAGGTATATGTTTTTGTGTTGTTTGTAAATAAAAGAATAAAAAATCCACATAAAAGAAAATTTTCTTTGGATTTATTTTGCAGATAAAACAAAAACATGTATCTTTGCACTCGCATTTAAGAAATGGCTCCGTAGCTCAACTGAATAGAGCATCTGACTACGGATCAGAAGGTTCCGGGTTTGAATCCCAGCGGAGTCACGAAAAAGTTTTAGAGTTGTTTTTAACGGAAACAATTTAAAAGCAAAAGAGTAATGAGGATGTTTAGATGTAACATCCTCATTTTGTATGCTCGGCATGAGCATTGTCTAACGGGTGGAAGTCCCGAGTAAGC
>DAIOXG010000132.1:0-6974 GCA_036758085.1 Prevotella sp.
AGCAGCGACAACTGCCGCGACATATATCTGCCCGAAGGCGAATGGGTGGAGTTCTTCACCGGCGACCGCTTTATCGTTGAAGATGGCGGAAAATGGCTGAAAAATATCGAGACCCCGCTTGAACGCATGCCGGTATTCGTGCGCAACGGTGCCGTAATCCCTGTTTATCCTGAGGATGTAGACAGCACCGACGACATGGATATGAACAAAGTGCAGAATATCATTATCGACGAAAGCTTTAAGGGAATCAGAATTTAATTAGGAATGAGGAGTTAGGAATGAGGAATGAGGAATGAAGAGTGAAGAGTGAGGAGTCTTATTAGTCTTATTCGTCTTATAAGTCCCAGCCCTCCCATCTCGTATAGTTCTCCCATCCCTCCCATCCCTCCCCAAAATAATTAAAAAAACAAAACAACTATGTGGAAACCAAATTTAGAGGAAACCAAAAAACACTATATCAACTGGTGGAACCATAAAGGCATCGTGCTCAACATGTGGGAGCACTTCCAGCAGGGAGTGAAGCCACATGCCGACGTGCCTATGCCACAAGCACCGAAATCTCTCGACCAGAAATGGTTCGACCCTGAATGGCGTGCCGAATATCTCGACTGGTATGTCGCCCACAGTTCGATGATGGCTGACATGCTGCCAGTGGCTAACACTCAGCTTGGTCCAGGGTCGCTTGCCGCTATTCTCGGCGGCGTGTTCGAGGGTGGTGAAGACACAATATGGATTCACCCGAATCCTAACTATACCGACGACATTAAGTTTGACATCAACGACCCGGCGAACAAAAACTGGCAGCTACACAAAGACCTTCTGCGTGCATGCAAAAAGAAGGCTAACGGCAACTACTATGTGGGCATGCCAGACCTTATGGAGGGCATGGATGTGCTCGCAGCTCTAAAAGGTACCGACAAGGTTTTGCTCGACACCGTAATGCAACCGGAAGTGCTGGAGCACCAGATGCAGCAGATTAATGATATCTACTTCAAGGTGTTCGACGAACTTTACGATATTATTCGTGAGGGCGACGAAATGGCTTTCTGTTATTTCTCGTCATGGGCTCCAGGCAAGATGACAAAACTCCAGAGCGATATCTCCACAATGATTAGCGTTGAGGACTACCGTCGCTTCGTACAGCCGTTTATCCGCGAACAATGTCAGAAGATTGACTATACACTGTATCATCTCGATGGCGTCGGCGCCATACACCATTTGCCGGCACTGCTTGAGATTAAGGAACTGAACGCTATCCAATGGACACCGGGCGTTGGCGAACCACAGGGCGGATCACCTAAGTGGTATGACCTTTACAAGAGGATTCTCGCCGGCGGCAAGAGTATCTTGGCTTCTTGGGTTACTCTCGACGAACTGCGTCCGCTGCTCGACAATATCGGTGGCAACGGTGTACACATCGAGATGGACTTCCACAACGAGGATGAAGTGGAGAAGGCTCTACGCATCGTGGAGGAATACCAGGAGAGTGAGGAGAAACCGCAAGAAGATGATACGACTATAAGGATTAACAAAGCCTTGACTCCCGACGAGGAGGTTGCAGCGATTATTGATAAAATAGAAAATCCAGCCTCAACCTCCCAAGACTCCAAGAACTCCCAAAGCTCCCAGTTGTCCCAAACCGCCGAACTATCCAATAAAATAAAGAATCTCCCTTGGACTTGCACTACTCTCGGCAAACCGGCAATTCAGGATTTGGTAAAAGAAAAGATTCTTGTACTTGACGGAGCTACGGGAACTACCATACAGCAGTATAAGCTCACTGAGGCAGAATTCCGCGGTGAGAAATTCAAGGATTTCCCAGATGACCTGAAAGGTGCCAATGATTTACTCTGCATCACAAATCCGGATGTTGTGGCAAGTGTACACCGTCGCTTCCTTGAGGCGGGTGCCGACCTTATCACAACCAATACGTTCAATGCCCAGCGTATATCTCTCAGAGACAAGCATATTGACGGTTATGCAAGGGAGATTAATCTTGCAGCATGCAGACTGGCAAGGAAAGAGGCTGACGCATATACGCTGATGAATCCCCGGAAGCCACGCTATGTACTTGGCGGTATCGGACCAACACCGAAGACTCTCTCTATCGGCGAGACTGAGGAGTTTAACCGCCAGATGCTCTACGATGCTTACTATGAGCAGGTGGAGGCACTGTTCGACGGAGACGTGGATGCCATCATCCTCGAAACTATCTTTGACATCGAGAATGCCAAGGTGGCACTGGAATGCTGCAAAGAGATGATGATAAAGAAAGGCAGACGCCTGCCGGTGATGATGAGCTTTACCGTGGCAAGCGACAATGGCTACAACATGCTGGGACAGTCGGTGGTTGATTTTGTAAAGGAATTGCACGACGATAGCGTGTTCTCCGTAGGACTAAACTGTTCGCTTACCGCTCCGAGAATGGCTCCTGTTATTCAACGTATGGCGGAAGAAACAAACTTCTATATCAGTATGTTCCCTAATGCCGGACTGCCGGATTCCCACGGACATTATGGCGATACTCCTAAGCAGATGCAGAGTGAGGTGTGGCCTGTTGTCGAAGCTCATCTGCTGAATATCGTCGGCGGATGCTGCGGCACCGACGACTTGCATATCCGCGAGATTGCAAAGCTCGTACAGCCCATCGAGGGAATCTTTGTTACTCCTCACCGTCCGGGACAGGGTGGCGGATATAAGCTTGCTGCGCCAAAAGCCACAGAGAGCTCAGATAACTCTCAGAACTCTCAGCACTCCCATAACTCCCACAAAGAAGAGAAATGCTCCTGTGGCATAGACCATGATGCAGCCCCGACTCCTGCAACAAAAAGCTCTGCTGCCGAAGAGGTTTATGATGCTATTCTCGCCGGCAAGGGCGACAAGGCTGCAGATGCCACCAAGCGTGCCCTCGACGAGGGACTTGCGCCACAGGATATCATCAACGGAGAGATGATTCGTGCTATGAGTCAGGTGGGACAGAACTTCCAGGACGGCAAGGCTTTTGTTCCGCAGTTGCTTATGGCAGGCCGTGCCATGAAAGCAGCCCTTGAGATATTGAAGCCTCTGCTCGCCGGTCAGGCATCTACCACACTCGGCAGAATTGTAATCGGCACGGTGAAGGGCGACCTCCACGACATCGGAAAGAATCTCGTTGCCTCGATGCTCGAGGGCTGCGGCTTTGAGGTAAAGAACATCGGTATCGACGTGCCGAGCGACAAGTTTGTCGAAGCAGTGAAGGATTATCATGCCGACATTCTCTGTATGAGTGCGCTGCTCACTACCACAATGACCTACATGAAAGATGTTATAAAGGCTCTTGAAGATGCCGGAATACGCAACGATGTTAAGGTTATGGTTGGCGGAGCCCCTGTCACCCAAAGCTTTGCTGATGAAATCGGTGCCGACGGCTATAGCGACAATGCCAACTCGGCTGTTGCCAAGGCTAAGGAACTAATGGGTAAATAAAACAACCAAACTTATGAATACAGAAAACCTTGATACACTTGACTGGATTATCCTGATAGGATATTTCGTCATATTGCTTGCCATAGGGATGTGGGCAAGTTCTAAGGCCAAGAAAAGCGGAAACATGTTTCTCGCCAGCCGTTCGCTGCGTTGGCACCATATCGGTTTCTCGATGTGGGGCACAAATGTCGGTCCGTCGATGCTTATCGCCTCGGCGAGTGCCGGATTTTCATGTGGCATAGTGTCGGGCAATTACGCCTGGTATGCCTTCGTGTTCATCGCCCTGCTCGCCTTCGTGTTTGCCCCGCGCTATCTTGGCACGGGGATATCCACGCTGCCAGAATTTATGGGACTTCGCTTTGGCGATTCCACCCGTAATATCCTTGCGTGGTATACCATAGTTACGATACTAATCTCGTGGCTTGCACTGACTCTCTTTGCTGGAGGAATTATTATCCGCCAGGTATTCGGCATACCTATGTGGCTGTCAGCTCTGCTACTGCTTGCCATCTCTGCTTTCTTCACGATGCTCGGTGGTTTGAAAGCTGTTGCCTATACCAATGTCTATCAGATGGTGTTGCTGATTTTCGTTTCTGCAACGCTCACCATCGTTGGTATATGGAAGTTGGGAGGCGAATCTTTTACGGGAGGCATCTCCATATTGGCAAATCCTGATATAGTACCGTCAAACTACTGGAACCTGTTCCAGCCCAACAGCGACCCCGGCTACCCTTGGCTGCCGATTCTACTGGGCTACCCTATCATGGGCGTATGGTTCTGGTGTACCGACCAGTCGATGGTTCAGCCAGTGCTTGCAGCGCGCAACCTCAGCGAGGGTCAGAAGGGTGCCAACTTCACCGGTTGGCTGAAAATCCTTGATGTGGCAATATATATCGTGCCCGGTATCGTGTGCTACGCTATGGTGAAGACAGGATATTTCGGAGGCGTTCAGGTAAATGCCGATGATGCCTATCTGAAACTTGTGTATGAACTGTTCCCGGCAGGAATGGTGGGCTTGGTGCTTGCTGTGCTCACAGCAGCCTTGATAAGCACTATCGGTTCGGCACTCAATGCCTTGAGCACGGTATTCACGATGGACATATATGTGAAGAACATTCGTCCTGAGGCGACTCCAGTTGAGATACGCAAGACGGGACGTATCGTAACAGTACTTGGTGCACTTGTGTCGATTATCATCACCATTGCCGTAGACGGTATCAAGGGGATGGACTTGTTCAACGTATTCCAGTCGGTATTGAGCTTTATCGCCCCTCCAATGGCAGCAGTGTTCCTGATGGGAGTGTTCTGGAAACGCTGCACCACGCTTGCTGCCAACATGACGCTGACTTTCGGAACTATATTCAGCATCGGAGCCGGCATCCTTTATCTTTGGGTGATACCAGGACTGGCAGAGCGCATACATTTCATGCTCCTCTCTTTCTATATCTTCATTGCTCTTATAGCAATGATGGTTGGCGTAAGTCTATATGACAAGAATGCCAACGAGAAGCACGTCATTGTGGCGATAAAAGAAAAGCCACAGCGCAGCGTGGTAATAGCATGGGCGGCTCTTGCCGTGGTAATGGTTGCCCTATACGTGTTCTTCAACGGTCATTGATTGGTTCTACATCTTTTACATATATTAATTGAACAACCAACAAAAGAATCGGGACATCTGTTTAAGCATAATGCCTATTCAGATGTCCCGATTAATATAACATCGGTTATCCATTCTGTCATTGTCTTTTTCATAATATTGCCATTTTTTGTTTATACGACGGAAATGACAATATTTTGTAACGAATGAAAAAAATTTAAATAAAAAACGAAAAATACTTAAATGAAAAATAGAGAACAGAAAATTATGAATTATAAATTATGAATTACAAAATTGGCTGCACCATGTTATACTAACCATGATACAGCCAATCAACAATAGCTTAAACTGATATATTATGATTTCTCACGTTTTCTGGAAATCAGAAATTGTATACAACGCCGAACTTCAGGTCGTTTGAGCTGAAGGAGAATCCAAATCCCTTCTCGCCGAATGCCGGAGCTGATACCTTTTCGCCATCAACATCTGCCATATCGTCGTTGTCGCGATAGCCTAAGAAACCAAGGCTGGCGATGAAGTCTACCTTCTTTGTCAGACTAACCTTTACTGCCGGTGTTATACCAATCTGCCAAGCGTTATATGAGTCGCTCTCATACTCTTTATACTTTGCCTTATAAGTTGCGAAACCTACACCGCCATCGAGCATGAACGAAACAGGACCTGCCTTTGCCACTGTATAGCGTGCGTATGGAGCAACACCGGCACCATTTGCTTTTACGCCATCATAATACTCGTGGTTATACATGAATTCCAAACCGATAGCCCACTTGTCGTTGAGGTTATAGCCTACCTGTGGTGCAACGGTGAATGATGTATGATTGTCGTCTGTATTACGCCACAGACCAACTTCGCCACCTACATATACCTGTGCACTTGCTGCTACTGTTGCGAGCAATGCAATTAATGATAAGAATAGTTTTTTCATGTCTTTTCCTTTCTTTTTATGTCTAAATTTACTATTGTTGTTTCTGCGGCAAATATATGACTTTAGTTAATACAAAACAATAGTTTATATTACTTTTTTTCATCAAATCGGTATTTTAAATATAAGTTTACTGAAATTAAGAACAATCTCTATTGCTACTGGCAACTGGATTTTGCATAATATTATGCTGCATATCCGGATAAGAATTAAATGTATTGCGACTGATGCATATTCTCGTCTAAAAATAAAAAAATGTTTTTCGGTGTTTTTACCCTCACACCCTCACACTTCGACATAACTCTCTGTGCGCAAACGTGTTATAGGGTGAGGGTAAGTGTGAGGGGTGGTGAGGGTAAGGTGAGAGTTAAGATGGAGTGAGAAGTAGAGAATTATTGGGAGTTAAAACATCAATTCTGAGTAGTATTTAGCGGTGGCACTTTTGGTGCAGCTATCTTGCACCTTTGGTGCAGCGCCCAAATACCGATGGCGTTTGATAGAAAAACTTGAAGATATTACGGTCTCGGATTACCGATTATTAAAAATAGTATGTAATTTTGCAGACTGATATTTTAAAGCAATAGAATTATGAGTACTGTTATTTATCCATCTCCGATATTCGGACCAATACACAGCCGGAGACTCGGCATCTCTTTGGGAATAAACCTGCAACCTGCCGACGGCAAGGTGTGTACCTTCGACTGCATCTACTGTGAATGCGGATTTAACGCCGACCGCCGCCCTACTCTGCCGCGCCCTACAAAGGAGGAGGTGGCAGAGGCTCTCGAAAACAAACTGAAGGAGATGGCTGCAAACGGACCTAAACCTGACGTGCTGACTTTTGCAGGAAACGGAGAACCGACTGCTCATCCGCATTTCGCCGAGATTATCGACGACACCATACGACTGAGGGACAAATACTGCCCCGAAGCTAAAGTGTCGGTATTGAGCAACTCCACTATGCTACAC
>DAIOXG010000133.1:0-6974 GCA_036758085.1 Prevotella sp.
TTGGATATCATGGTGGCCGAAGCCACGTGTCCGCGCTTTTTTTGTATGCGTGGTTATCCAACTTGCAAAGATAGTGCAAATTGTGCGCATTATGAAACAAAATCCGATTTTTATGTTTCTGTTTTGTCTTGTTTAGTCAGTGTCGGGCTTGCTTTGGCTGCATAAAAGCACGCTGATACAGAGTTTTGGGCTTACTTTTTTGTTAGTTTCTCGCTTTATTACTAATTTTGTATCAAATTTCAAATTAAAACACATATATAGAAAATGCAAGAGACAAGACAAAACCGTATAGCAAGACTCCTGCAAAAGGAGCTGAGTATTATATTCCAAGGACAAACACGACAGATGCATGGCGTTATGGTGTCGGTAACGAGAGTTAGAGTTAGCCCCGACTTGAGTATATGTACTGCATATCTCAGCATCTTCCCGTCGGAAAGAGGTGAGGAGATTATCGGCAATATTCGCAAAAACGAGAAAACCGTGCGCTACGACCTGGGACAGCGCGTGAGAAACCAGCTGCGTATTATTCCGGAGCTTAGATTCTTCATTGACGACTCGCTCGACTATATCGAGCATATCGACGAGCTGCTGAAAAAATAGTGGATTATGAATTTCCCGTTTTATATCGCACGCCGATACCTCTTCTCAAAGAAGAGTACCCACGCCATTAATATCATCAGCGGCATCAGCGTTGCCGGAGTGGCGGTTGCCACTATGGCTCTGGTGGTTACACTGAGCGTGTTCAACGGATTCCACGACCTCGTCGCTACCTTCTTCACCTCTTTCGACCCGCAGATTGAGGTGGTGCCGGCAAAGGGAAAGACGGCACCTGCCGACGACCCTCTACTGGTTAAGATTAAGGCTCTGCCTGAGGTGGAGGTTGCCACAGAATGTCTGAAAGACCAGGCGCTCGCCATCTACAAGGGCCGCCAGGCTATGGTGACGCTGATGGGGGTTGACGACAACTTCGAACAGATGTCGCGTATCGACGAGATTCTCTATGGCGACGGCAATTTCTCTCTGCATGCCGCCAACCTGAATTTTGGCACCGTGGGAGTACGCCTTGCCGAAACGCTCGGGATGAATGCCAACTGGGACGGTTCGCTGATGATCTATGCACCAAGGAAAAACGGACAGCTCGACATGGCTAATCCTGCCGACGGATTTGTCGTTGACTCGCTGATATCGCCAGGCTCCGTGTTTATGGTGAAACAGGGCAAATACGACCGCGACCATATCCTGGCTCCTATATCTTTCGCACGCTCGCTCTTTGAACAACAGGGGATGCTCTCGTCGCTGCAGATAAGACTGAAGAACGGTAGCGACCTCGACAAGGTGAAGGGGGAGATGAAGGATATTGCCGGGGATAAATATAAGGTGCTCGACCGCTATGAGCAGCAGGAGGACACCTTCAGAATTATGAAGGTGGAGAAATTCATTGCCTATATCTTCCTCACGTTCATCCTTATCGTGGCAAGCTTCAATATCATCGGCTCTATCTCGATGCTTATCATCGACAAGAAGAATGATGTGATGACGCTGCGAAATCTCGGAGCTACAGACCGGCAGATTTACAGTATCTTCCTCTTCGAGGGCAGACTGATTGCGCTTTTCGGAGCCATCGCGGGTATTCTTATCGGATTGCTCCTCTGCTGGCTGCAACAGGAATACGGACTGGTGGCTCTCGGACAGTCGAGCGGCACTTTCGTCGTTGATGCCTATCCCGTAAGTGTCCACCCGGAGGATGTTGCGGTAGTGTTCCTTACGGTCATTGCCGTGGGATTCCTTGCCGTTTGGTATCCGGTGAGATATTTCAGCAAGCGACTGCTCAACGACTAATCTGTGTTTCCAGACTTCGCTCTGAAGTTTTTTATGTGTGAGTGGAATGTGTTTTTTATGTTTATCGCCCGATGTTGTTTTGCCGGGAGGCACGAAGTGACTCTTTGTATTATGCCAGATGTGGACAGAAGAGAGCTTGCTCTCGAAAAGACACATCTGACATAATACAAAAGCCGAAGGCTTGCAAAACGACATTGGGGGTTTTATATGTTTTTGTCTAAAAAGAACTTCTGATAATATACATTATATTTCATCCTTTGAATAATACAGGTTAGAATACCGGAAGCGAGAGGAGCTGATACATCAGCGTGAGCGCCATGCGGCGGTGTCCCTCGTTGTTAGGGTGCAATCGGTCTACGTCGGCCTTATTGAAAAACTGTGCGTGCTCGTCCATCAGCGGATAAAGTCCGGAGAGGGCATTCATGTCGATAACCGGCACGCTCCAGATGTTTCCCGCCTCCTTCACCGACTCTACATAACTATCGACATATTCGCCGCATTTGTTGCGATAGTCCTCGGTAGGCTGCCAGTTGGTGTCGCTACGGTAGAATCCGGCGCGGTGGATAGGCGTGATGAGCACTATCTGCTTTGTAGGGAACATGCGCTTCACTTTGTCGAGGGCGATGTTGATGCGTCCGCGATAAGTGGAGTCGGTCATGCAGAAATGCCGGCGCATTCGTTTCACGAGATGTTTCTGCTCGTGGATTCCTGCCATAACGTCTTCTTCCTGTTCCGTATACCATTTGCCGATTGGCACTCCGGCATTAAAATCGTTGGTACCGATAAATATCAGGATTGCATCGAAGTCGTTACCGTGCTCCTTTTTCAGCTGTTCCGCCTGGCGCGGGATGTCGTTCCACTGTCTGCCGCTCACGGCATATACATACGGCGTTATGCCGAGCCACTGCTGCAATAGGCTCCAGTATTTATTGTCGGATGCCTTGTTCTTAGGGTCGGTTATGGAGTCGCCGAAATAGGCAACACGCTTGCCTGACCAGGGGTGGGTATAGCCCCCCTCAATCCCCCCACGGGGGGATGAGAGGACTGCGGCGGGTTCGCTTGGCGTTATAGTCTTTTCTTTATTATAGGTATTTGCCGATGCTGATGTTGTTGCAAGCATCAGTGCAGAAAGTATTATAAATGACTTTTTCATTTCTTTCTTCTCTTTTTCTTTCTTCTCTTTTTCTTTCTCCTTTTATGCAACAAACTTAATAAATTAGAGTAATAAAATTATTATACTCCCAATATTTCCTCTTCCAATATATCTTTCCCAATATATCTTCTCCAGTATATCCTTCTTTGATATACAAGGTTATCTCCCCTCCCTCTGGGGAGGGGGAAAGCCGCCAAATGGCGGCGCGGGGGAGAGACCTTACATCTCCGTCAGATGCATGTCGCCCTTTTCTGCCAATGCTATGTGCATGGCGAAAGCCTTGCCAAGGTTATGGCGTGTCTGTCCCATCTTGGCATGCTCCAGATAAGCACGGAGGATTGGCTTGTAGTCAGGGTGCGCACAGTTTTCGATGATGAGATGTGCACGCTCGATTGGACTCTTTCCGCGCAAGTCGGCAACGCCCTGCTCCGTAACGATTACATTCACGTCGTGCTCCGAGTGGTCCTGATGGCTCACCATCGGCACGATGCTGCTGATGAGTCCACCCTTGGCGGTAGACGGACAGGTGAAGATGCTGATATATGCGTTGCGCTCGAAGTCGCCACTTCCGCCGATACCGTTCATCATCTTCGTACCGCTGATGTGTGTTGAGTTGGCATTGCCGTAGATGTCTACCTCGATTGCCGTGTTGATGGCGATGACGCCAAGTCGGCGGATTACTTCTGGAGAGTTTGAAATCTCGCTCTGGCGCAATGTTATATGGTCTTTGAAATAGTTCATGTTGTCGTAGACCTGCTTCAGGCACTCGTTTGACACGGTGAGCGAACAAGCCGAAGCATCTTTCACTCTGCCCTCGAGCATCATGGCTACGACGCTGTCTTGCATCACCTCGGTATATACGTTGAAGTCTGGCACGCTCTTCTCCTTGCCCAGTGCTCCGAGAATGGCGTTTGCCGTACTGCCCACGCCGCTCTGCAGCGGCAGGAACGATGACGGGATGATACCGCGCTTCATGTCATTGATAAGGAATTCTGCCACGTTATGGCCTATCTGGTCGGTGATAGGGTCGCTGTCTTTGAAGGCGCGAGCCTCATCGGGAAGGTCGCATTCCACTACGCCCACTATCTTCTTGGCATCGATTTCTACATAAGGTTTTCCGATGCGGTCGCCTACGTTTACGATTGGTATTGGCTGGCGCATTGGCGGATCGAGCGGCTCGTAAACGTCTTGTATGAATTTGGCATCCTTGCTGTGGAAGGCATTGAGCTCAAGGATTACATGCTTGGCAAGTCGGGCTACCGTAGGACTGATACCGCCGGCTGCGGTAAGATAAGCCTTACAGGTATCTCCGTCTTCCTCGATGTCGCAGACCTCAAGAATTGCCCAGTCGATGTCGCCATAGAAACCGTAGCGCAGCTCCTGTGCCATGTGGCTCAGATGAATGTCGTTATAGGCTATCTCGCCCAGGTTTACGCTCTTGCGAAACGACGGGTTGGTGGTATATGGTGCGCGGTATTTTATGGCATGAGCCTCGGCGAGCACTCCATCGGTGCTTTGTCCTGTAGATGCTCCGGTGAAGATGCTTACCTGGAATTCTCTTCCGGCATCGTGTTCTGCTGTGGCGATTTTTGCCAATTCACGAGTTACGGCCTTTGCCGTTCCGGCTGGTGTAAAACCGCTAAGTCCCAAACTGTCACCATTCTTGATTAGAGCGGCTGCTTCTGCCGCTGTCATGCGTGTGTAAGCCATAATGATATGTTTTTGTTTTTTAATATTTAGGGTTAAGGCTTGTTCCTGACGTTTGCACCGCGATGATGCTTTTGCAAGAACAGCCATGCAAATGTATGAATTTTTAAATGAATATCTTGTTTTTGACTGATATTTTTGATGTTTTCTCTTTCTCCTTTCTTCTTTTCCTCTGCTTTGGAGCCCTTTTAATGTCGCAATGTGCTGTATTTGTTCATTTTTGCAAGTTTGTTTCTTAAAGGAAAAGGCGAATAGTTAATTTGAATGAGATTATCATAAATGTGGTGGGAGGCTATTGCATGGCTGGATGTTTTGTCTTAACTTTGCATCACTTTTCTGCTATCATACCGGCACCGTGAAGATGCCGGATAACATTAAAATAACTATCTTAATAAATTAATTATCATGAAAGACAAGAATTGTGATTTTTTTAAGGTGCGCGCTTACGGACGCACGGAACTGGCACTGATGTACAGTCCTAACATTACGCCGCAGGCGGCTTACCAGAAACTGATTCGGTGGATTCGGTATTCGCCGGAGTTGTCGAAACGCTTTCTAAAGGATGGCAAACCGGCGAGGACGCGTTACTTTACTCCTGAAGAGGTAAGATTCATCGTTGGCATTCTCGGCGAACCTTAAAATCCGTAGTCGTCTTCGGCATCTTGGTTCTTGATGATGTCTTCAAGACATTCTCTTGTTTCCTCGATGCCGAAGCCTCTGCCCAAGGCAAAGCGTATCAGTTTGCATGAAAGCTCGTAGTCGCTCTTTGCCTTTGTCGACTTCATCTTGGCGAGGAGCAACGGACGGAGCGACTCTTTCAGTTCGGAGTCATCAAAATCGGCGAGTACACGGCGGCGCACGTCTTCATCGATATGTTTCATGTAGAGAGCCTGGTCTACTTTGCGCTTCCCCCATTTGTTATAGCGTATCTTGTCGCTGGCAAAAGCCCGGGCATACCGCTCGTCGTCTACATATCTGCCTTTTACGAGGGCTGCCACCACCCTTTGCCGGGCATCTTCGCTAATGCCCCAGCGCTCCATCTTCGTCAGCATCTCAAAGGTGCAGTGTTCTGCCCTTGAGCATAGCGCCTCGAGTTTTCGCTGCGCTTCCTGTTCTGTCATTTCTTTTTTCTGCATTTTTTATGGGAGTTCTGAGAGTTATGGGAGAAATTGGAGTTCTAAGAGTACTCCGATAACTCCCAGTTATTAATATTTAAATCTTTCTTGCTATAGTATTCCTGTCTTTTCCGAAGATATCCTTCTCGGTATGAATTTCTTTGTATCCCATTTGGCGGAGCATATCTTCCGTTTCCCTGGCATAACGTTCGTTTATCTCGAAATATAGTCTGCCGCCTCTTCTTAGAGCCTTCTGTCCATAGCGCGCGATGCTGCGGTAGAAGAGCAGGGGGTCGTTGTCGGGAACGAAGAGTGCCTGGTGGGGTTCATGGGCAAGCACATTCTCCGCCATGTCTTTCTGCTCGCTGTCGCAGATATATGGTGGATTGCTCACTATGGCATCCCACTGCTCCACGTCTGCTGGCGGGGTGAGCGCATCCTGAAGTTTGAAGTCTACCTTTGCCCCGAGCCTTGTGGCATTTCCTTCGGCTATAGCGAGAGCGTTGCGTGATATGTCCCATGCCGTTACCGTCGACTGAGGGATATTGAGGGCAAGGGTGATGGCGATGCAGCCGCTGCCTGTGCCGATATCGAGGAGGTCGGTGCCATGGCGTGTTGCCGTTCCGCCATTTGACTTTGCATTGAGGTCGGCGGCAACTATGGAGCACAGCTGTTCTGTCTCCGGACGGGGGATTAGGACTCCCGGTTCTACATGGAATATCCTGTCGGCGAAAGGTGCTTTGCCTGTTACGTACTGTAGCGGTTCCATCTGCTCCAATCTCCCGACGGCAGTGGAGAGTCGCTTGTTGTCGGCTGCCGACAGGCGGTTGAGCTCGCCGCAAAGTATGTCGGCAAGGGTGAAGCCGAACAGGTCTTCTATGAGTGCCCGCGACATTGCCTTTGCTTCGTTTTCATCATAAACGCCGGTGAGTCGGCGCCATATTTCATTGTAAGTCATCTGGTAATGGAATGGTTTTGTTTTGCAAATTTATCTCATTGGTGAATGACTTACAAACATAATCACGGATATTTTAATACAGAATGCGAAAAAAATATTAACTTTGCAGTTGGATAGAGTTTTATACATTATAAAATATAAAAAATACAACTATATATATGGAAGAAAAGCATTTCAAACGCACTACGGTTACGGCGGCTCT
>DAIOXG010000134.1:0-6932 GCA_036758085.1 Prevotella sp.
ACGAAAATAGGAGATAAACACCTATAATTAGTGTTTACCTCCTACTCGATTTTATTTAACCACTTTGCTGCCGTTTACAATATATATGCCGGAAGGAAGTCCTGTGATAGCTTCGTTCGTAGACACTTGGCTGTTAAACCGCCTGATTGTTTTTCCGTCAATGCTTATAACTTTTGTTTTTGCCACTTTGTTGTTTCTCTCATAAGTGGCAGAGTTTATGCCGCTGGCATACTGATCGGTTACATCTTTTATCTTGTAATGTCCGGCTCCATCCTTTTCATTAAGAATTTCAATATACGAAGTCTTGTTGATGTTTTGGATATTTACGGTTTGCTGAGCTCCATTATTGGTGTTGAATACAAAATTCACGTAATCGTCTGTTGAATTCATCGTATACTTCAAGGTGTACCATAGTTTTCCGCCTACATTTACTGTGCTTGAGATATTGTCGCCAGGCCATTTTGCTGCTGTCGGGTTGTGAGTTCCGTCGCCGCCCCACGACCATACGTTCATGCTTGTCCAGCCAACATTGTCGGCATTTACGTTCATGGATATGCTATATGGCTTGAAAGATTTTATACTGTATGTTCGTTCCACTATGCCCGTGACGCTGCCGTCGGCAAGCAGTCCGATTTTCATTGTATAGTCACCTTCAGGAAGCGACACCTTTGTTCCGTTCTCTACAACCGTGCTGTTTGCTGTTGGCATGGAGCCGTCGATAGTATAAACGAGTTTTGCATTGTCGTTCTTTGATATGGCGCGCAATGTTGCAGCGGTGTTGCCGTAATATGTGCCGGAAGGCAATGATGTCCAGGCTGTCTCTTTATTCCTTTCAATAAAATAGCGATAATTTTTCCCATCTGCTGCAAGAGCCCATATACTCTTGTCAGGAGTAACGGTATTGGCTTTTGTGCCTACAACGGCATAGAGGTTGCCGTTTGTGCCGGTAGTAGTAAAGCTATAGTATGTTACGCCACTTTCGTTGCATTTAAAAGAACTCGTGTTGCTTATGCCAACGAGGTTGCGCAGCTGTATCATTTCCTTAATTTGCGGTTTCCAATCAATCCAATGCTTCATGAATACGCAAGGTGTGCCAGGCATGGCAAGGATGTATGCGTTAGCAGCAAGAGTGTCGCTTTTTATCGGGTCTTGCTGTTCTGTTGCTGAACGCCACTCAGTATCGTGGTTTTCCACGAAAGTTACGGCGTAGCGTGAGTATTGCGGATCGTTGGCAAGAGAAGCCTGTGCCAACTTTGTCCAGTTGCTATATGCCGTAGCCTGTTTAACGGCATTGCGGATAGGAAAATCAAAGGCTGCACTTTGGATTTTGTCGTCCGTCTTTGTTCCGTTGAGCCAGTTTACCACCTTTTGCTTGTCGTAGTCGAAGTATTCTCCGACGGAGAAATTCGGTTTGGTTGCACTGTTGTAGATACCTGTAAATTTAGATGCATATCCCTTAACCATGTCGTATCGCACTCCTGTGTATCCAAGGTCGTTGAGGAGAAAGTCGAGATAAGCTTTAATGTTCTGTTGCACATTCAGACTGTTGTGGTCGAGGTCTCTGGCAAAACTTGCCCCTTCACCAGTGTCGTAGTTTTGGCTCAGTTCATAACCATTCTCCTTTGCCCATGCTGCAGTCTGTCCGTTGCAGTCATCCTTGCAGATATCTGTTGGCAGCAGTTGATAAGTTACTCCCTTGTATGTCTCCTTCGGGAAGTCTACCCAGTTGGTGAGTGTTTTGCGGTGATTGATAACCACATCGGCAATAGTGCCGAGTCCTTTATTCTTAAATGTGTTTATCATAGAGCGCAGTTCCTCTTCAGAGCCGAAAGCACTCTTGTAGTTGTTAAACCAGTAGAGGTCGTCGTATCCCATGGATTCTCCGCCGCAGTTTCCGCTTTGTGGTATCCATATCAGTTTGAAATACTGCGACAGTTCGTCAGCCTGACTTTCAAGATTCTTCCAGTTTGAAGCATCATAGCTGTTCCAGTAGAATCCCTGGAGCATAACACCTTGATAGTTTTCTGGCCATCCTTGAGCCATGATAGTGGCAGGAACGGCAAGTGTTGCTAAGAGCGATGATAATTTCTTTTTCATATTATGTTTAATTTTTAATTTCTAATATCATTGTGCCTCTTGCAGGCAATGTAATATCCTTTGTAAGGTCGATTTTCCTATTTGTGAGGATATTTGTTGCTTCAGCACATCCGTTAATAATTTCGGCATAGCGTGCCACATGCATTTTCTTCTGATGACTTGTTCCGTTGAGAACAGTAAGCACAACATTGTTTCCGAGGGTGCGCGCCACGACATAGACACCGTCTTGCGGGATAAACTGAGTCTGCTTACCCTTTGTTATAACCTCGTTGCCCTGTCGCCAATGGAGCAGACGACTGAGCCAGTTGAACATTTGGTTTTCCTCTTTTGTCCTGCCTTCTTTTGTGAATGCATTGTGTGTGTCGCCTTGGAATCCGCCCGGGAAATCGCGGCGCACATTGCCGTCGGTAACTTGTTTCGTACCGTTCATAAGCACCTCCGTGCCATAATAGAGTTGCGGAATGCGGTTTATCGTCAGCAGTAGGGCGAGAGCCTGTTTAAGCGACAACGTGTCCTGTCCGTCGGCAAGGAAACGGTCGGTGTCATGATTTTCTATGAAAGCCATGACGTGGCTTGGGTCCTTATACAGATAATCGTAGCAGAGAGAATTATATATACGGTTAAATCCGTTCCACCATGCGTCGGTTTCTTCATTCTTTGCTTGGTTCAATCGGTCAAAGAAAGCAAAGTCCATCACTGTTTTCAAATTAGAGTTCTGATCGGAGAGTTTTGAGTCCTTTTGCCATGCAGCGGTATATGCCGGTTCCGTTACCCATGTTTCGCCAACGGTATTAAAGTTGGGGTATTCCTCGTTTAGCACTTCCATCCATCGAGCCATCCCCTTTCTGTCGGCATAAGGATAAGTGTCCATTCGTATGCCGTCGATACCTGCGGTTTCAATCCACCATTCGCTGTTTTGTATGAGATAAGTCATAAGGTGCTGGTTGCGCTGGTTAAGGTCGGGCATTGTCGGTACAAACCATCCGTCTACGGTTTCTTTCAAGTCCACCTTGCTTGCATACGGATCGAGCACAGGTGTCAGCTTATAGCTCGTTTGCAGGTATTTGTCGTTTACTTCGGCAGCCCCGTCGATAGTCTTAGTCTTTTTGTTTCTTGCCTGGTTTTCGGGATAGAGCCATTCCGGATAGTTGAACCAGTCTTTCGACGGCATGTCCTTAACCCACGGATGGTCGAAGCCGCAATGATTGAAAATCATATCCATTACCACTTTCAATCCCTTCTGGTGAGCCTCGTTGATAAGACTGCAGTAATCGTCATTAGAACCAAAACGAGGGTCCACCCTATAGTAGTTAGTTGTGGCGTATCCGTGATAAGTGCTTTGTGTGCCGTTGTCCGGCGAATTGTTTTCAAGAACAGGAGTGAACCACAGTGCCGTAACCCCCAATTGGTTGAAATAGTCAAGGTGCTGACGTATGCCGTTGATGTCTCCGCCATGGCGCAGACTTGGTTCTTTGCGGTTGATGGAGTATGGGAGCATTCCCTTTATGTTACTCTTGTTGGAGCCACTGCTTGCAAAGCGATCTGGCATCAGCATATAGAGCACATCGGCATTAGAGAACCCTTTATGCTCCTCACCCTTCATAGTCCTTTCTTTAAGGGTGTATTTTATTGTCTGCTTTCCATCCTTGCCGTTAAATTTCAGATTCATGGTGCCGGCTTTGGCATTCTCCACGTTCATGTACACAAGCAGATAGTTCGGCGAGTCAAGTCTTACCAGACTGTCGATTTTTATGCCGGGGTAGTCTGTGGTAACATTTGCCGAACGGATATTTTTTCCATATACCATCAGTTGTACTTGAGGATTTTTCATGCCGACAAACCAGTTTGTAGGTTCTATGCGGTCAATTTTGTTTGCTGCGCTCATTGTTAAAGTGATGCCCAGGAGAAGGGCGGTTATTGTTTTTCTCATTTTGAAAGTTTTTTTATTGTTTAGGGAGTTCTTGGAGTATTGGGCTGTCTTTGGACTTAGGTTTATTGGTGCAGAATCATTGCACTCTGGGGTTCAACTATAGTAGTGTTGCCTGTGAGAGAGCCAAGTCCGTTGCAGTCCACTTTCCCGTTTCTTGTAACTATAGTGTAATTCCCTTCGGGGATAGAAACATCCATCGCTTCTTTGTTGGCATTAAGTATAACGATAATGTCCTTCCATGTATCTCCACCGGCAAAATCTTTTAAGTGGAAAGCAACCACACCTTTAGGAGCATCAATAAATTCAAGATGTTTCCTTACTTCATCTGCATTACCCATGCGGAAAGCGGGATGAGCCTTTCTAAGGGCAATCATACCGCTGTAATAATTGAATACCTCGGGATATTTATGCAGATTGTTCCAGTCGAGATGGTTGATGCTGTCGGGAGAGTTATAGCTGTTGTGTACTCCCTTCTTGTCGCGTAGCATCTCCTCGCCGCAGAGAATGAACGGTACGCCCTGAGAAGTGAGTACGGCAGTTTGTGCAAGCAAGTCAAGACGGATAAGTTCATCTTGCTTGATGCCGGGGATAGATGCACGCAGACGGTCGGTAAGACACATGTCGTCATGGCAACTCACGTAGCTTATCATCTGTGATGGAGAGTTCGTCCAGGCTGCCTTGCTGTAGTTCACTTTTGTCATGTCGATTTGCGGATGACTTATAGCTCCTACGATTCCAAACTTAATGCTCTCTTCTAAATCCGGTTCGCCGGCAAGAAATCCGCCCTTATGGTCGTCGCTGAACGGACCGCGCAAAGCATCGCGCATATCATCGCAGAAAGCCCCGATGCCGTCAAGCTGTTTCGTGTTGGCTTTCATTGCAAGCTTGTCGGTAGAATAAGCACAACTGCCGGCGCTCCATCCTTCACCATATATATATATGGATGGGTCAATCTTGTTTACTTCGTTGCGTATAGCGTTCATTGTCTCAATGTCGTGAACCCCCATAAGGTCGAAGCGGAATCCGTCGATATGGTATTCGTTAATCCAGTATTTCACACTTTCCGTCATATATTCCCTCATCAGAGGCTTCTCAGATGCCGTTTCATTGCCGCATCCAGAGCCGTTGGAATATTTCCCGTCGGCAGTTTTGCGATAGAAATAATCAGGATAGATGCGTTGGAAGTTGCTGTTCTCAATATCAAAAGTATGGTTGTACACCACATCGAGAATAACTCTGATGCCAGCCTTATGCAATGCTTGCACCATCATTTTGAATTCCTTGATACGGGTTGCAGGATTATAGGGGTCGGTAGAGTAGCTGCCATCCGGAACGTTATAGTTCTTTGGATCATATCCCCAATTGTATTGTGGTTCGTCAAGTCGGGTTTCGTCAACGGAGGCAAAGTCGAATGATGGCAGAATATGGATAGCGTTTACCCCAAGACTCTTAAGATAGTTGATAGCCTTTGGTTCTGTAAGAGCGAGGAATTTTCCCTTATTTTCTAATCCCGATGAAGGGGAGATAGAAAAATCTCTGTGGTGTAACTCATATATAATAAGGTCGCAAGGCGACTTTACCTCAGGTCTTTTGTCTGTTTCCCATCCATCAGGATTTGTTGCCGTCATGTCAATGACGGCGGCACGGTTTCCGTTCACTCCCACGGCTTTAGCGAAAAGACCGGGACATTCACCGTTACCTGAGTCAAACGTGTAGAATTTTCCTTTAAGATTTCCTTTTACTTCAGCTTGCCATAAGTCGTTGTCTACTTTCTTCATCTTTACTGTCTTTACGGCTTTTCCGGAGATTCCATCATTATATATCCGTAAAGTAGACTTCGTTGGAGCGTGAAGTCGAAAGACGGTCTTGTTGTCAGAACAAGATACCTCATTGAATATGGATTGAGCAGAGATTGCTTGAGGGATTATAGTGGCAAACAATGTTGAAAATATTATGGTTGGTAGTTTCATTGTGATTATTTTTTATTGGAGAACTGGGAGTCCTGGGAGAACTATGAGAACTGAGAGAACTATGAGAACTGAGAGAACTCTAATGAAAATTGGAGAACTCTCAGTTCTTCATATAATTTATTTAGCCATAAGCGAGATAGCAAAGCCACCGCCGCGAGCCTCTTTTATCTTCAGAATATCACCCTTCTTAATAGTGCGGTGGGATATCTTGTAGGCTTTAGGATTCTTTTCGTAGTCGGCATCGGCAGCATCTTGATAAATGGCACAGTCATATTTCCGTCCCTTGTCAAGGAAGTCAAATTTCACGACAGCAGTGTGTGCCTCTTCGCCGGTTTTGCCGCCAACAAACCAGTTGTCGGTGCCTTTAGCCTTGCGCGCTACAGTAATGTATTTTGCCGGTTCAGCCTCGATATACTTAGAGTCATCCCAATCGCAGGCAACATCGCGGATAAACTGGAAGGCATCGTCGTATTTCTCGTAGTGTTCAGGTAGGTCGGCAGCCATCTGTAGCGGACTGTACATTACGAGATACAGCGCCAACTGTCCACAGAGAGTAGAGTGAACAAAACTCTTGTTGTCGCTCCACTCCGAGAGTTTAGTCTCGAAGATGCCCGGAGTATAATCCATTGGTCCGCCTTGCAGACGAGTGAACGGTAGCATAACGGTATGGTAAGGCACGCTTCCGCCGAAAGCCTCGTATTCTGTTCCGCGTGCACTCTCGTTGCCAATAAGGTTAGGCCAAGTGCGGCAGATGCCCGTAGGTCGAGTCGCCTCGTGAGCATTAACCATAATATGATGCTTTGCCGCTTCCTCAACAACGCGCTGATAATGGTTGTTCATCAGTTGACTATAGTGATATTCGCCACGAGGAATTATGTCACCCACATAACCGGTCTTCACGGCATCATAACCATATTTGTTCATCAGGTTGAAGG
>DAIOXG010000135.1:0-6794 GCA_036758085.1 Prevotella sp.
TGAAATATCCTATAGGAATACAGGACTTTGAGAAAATCATAGACGGTGGGTATGTGTATGTAGATAAGACGGCTTTGGTTTATGATTTGACCCATAATGGAAATGTTTACTTCCTGTGTCGTCCAAGACGATTCGGGAAGTCTTTGCTCGTGTCAACCCTAAAGTACTATTTCGATGGTAGGAAAGAGCTTTTCAATGGACTTGCCATCGATAAGATAGAGACGGAATGGAAACAATATCCGGTGTTTTACCTCTCTTTCGGCGGTCAAAACTTTGTTGAACCTTATGCTTTAGACAAGGTCCTTGAGGAATTCGTTGCCACTGCCGAGCAACTTTACGGTAGAGAAGAGTTGGCGCAGACCTTAGGAAGCCGCTTTAAGGCAGTGTTGGGTAAGGCGCATAAAAAAAACAGGGCAGAGGGCTGTTGTTCTTATAGACGAATATGACAAGCCATTGTTAGATGTTATGGATTTGAAAATTTCTGTAGGAAAAGAGCCGAACAATATGAGTCTGGAAGAATATAACCGAAATATTCTGAAAGGTTTTTATTCCGTGTTCAAGGAGGCAGATGCCGATCTTCAGTTTGTATTGCTGACGGGTGTTACAAAATTCTCTCAGGTTAGCGTGTTCAGCGGTTTCAACCAGCCAGACGACATCAGCATGGATGAGAGGTATGATGCGCTTTGCGGAATAACGGAAGAAGAGTTGTATTCCATCTTTAAGGAACCAATAGAGGCGATGGCTGCAAGATATAAGGTGTCGGAAAATGAAATGAAACACAAGCTGAAGCGAAAGTTTGACGGGTATCATTTCAGCCCTAACATGCTCGACATATATAATCCTTTCAGTATTCTGAATGCATTGAGCAAGAAAATATTGGCAGATTATTGGTTTCGTACTGGTACGCCGACTTATCTTATTCGGCTTTTGGCTCATTTCAAGGAGAATATGAATGAGCTGACAGGTAAGTATTATCCAGCCAGCAGCTTCGTGGATTATCGTGCAGACACCGAGAAACCTTTGCCTATGATATACCAAAGTGGTTATCTCACCATTAAGGATTGGAATATGAACACAGATTCTTATCTTTTGGATTTTCCTAATGATGAGGTGAAGAATGGCTTTCTGACGATGGTTGCAACTATTAAAATAAGCGATAAAGCATGAACAATATAATTAATCTGAAGAGGATAACAGTAGTGATGCTGCTTATCGTAGTGTCGCTTTCCGCCATGTGTCAGAAAATGCAGCGTGGCGGCATCGCTTCACTTCGTGAGGGCGATCTGCTGTTCTGTGCCAAGCAGAACGGTAATCCGATAACCGATGTTACCCAAGGCGTCGACGGAATGAAAATCGACCATGTCGCAATCTTTCATAGAGTAGGGGGAAAACTGTTTGCACTCGAAGCAATACACAAGGGCGTATGCCTTACTCCGATAGACAGTTTTATGGCGCGACGGGAGACGGTGGTGGCGGCAAGACTGAAGGATACTGTCGGCGTGGCACTTTCCGTAGAGAGGGCTTTGAAATACGTGGGTAAGCCATACGACTTTAATTTCATGCCCGACGACAGTGCGTTCTATTGCAGCGAACTGGTGCAGAAATGCTACCGTTATAAAAATGGCGAACTTGTCTTCAAACCTATCCCTATGTCTTTTCATGACAAGACAGGCAAGATAACCCCGTATTGGAAGGATTATTATTCCCGTCAGGGCTTGCAGGTGCCGGAAGGGGAACCGGGAAGCAATCCGGGAGACTTGTCGAGAAGCGGGGCAATAAAAATAATATGTATATTGGAGCAGTAGGCAACTCCAATATACATATTCTATATTATATATTAATGTCAACTGCAACACCAGCCATAATCCAAGTGCCGGGTTGTGGCAGACTGCCAAAATCATAATATTTAGTGTTAAACACATTATTAGCCTCTACAAACAACTTGTATTTGTCGGCATTCCATGCCAACCGTGCATCCATCAAACCGTAAGGCTTGTAGTGTGAAACTGTAGCATTGCCGTCGTTATCCTTTCTCGTGAAAGATCCAGTGCGCTTCTGCCAGCGGTATTTCAGAGAGAGGTCAAACTGGCGCCAGATGTTCAGGTCGAGGTTTGCCACAAACTTATGGCGCAAATATTCCAAAGTAGAGCGGCTCTGGATGTTAGCTGGCTCGTCCTTGTCTTGAGTCATCCAGGAATATGAAACGCCAACCGACTTCAAGAAATGCTGCGAAGGCAAGAGACTACGGAAGTTGGCACTTGCCGACAGCTCAGCCCCGAGAGTGTTTATCTTCGTGAAGTTCACCGATTTCCATACGGCATCATTTCCCTCGTTGGTGTCAAGAATCCAGTCAATCATGTTCTTGCAATGGTTGTAGAACAGGCTTGCGCTCGCCGTAATGCCCGTACCTAAATATTTCACTCCGCCTTCAAGAGCCTGTAGCTCCTCCGGCTTCAAGTGTTTGTCAGCCTTGTGACCGCCAACCGAATAGTAAAGCTCCGTTACCGAAGGCATCCTCAGCGAAGTGTTGTAAGAGGCATACAGCTTCACGTTGTTGCCGATGCGGTAGCTTGCGTCGATGCCCGGATAAACCCTCATGTTCATGTGGTTCCACGAGTTCTTCACCGCCACGATACCGGCAGAGAGTGTGAAACGCTCTAGGAGGATATTGTGTTCCAGGGTAAAGCTGATATTCGTGCGGTTCAGTCCGTTGGTATAGTCGCGGTTAGTCTTGTGCACATGCTTCGGTTCTTCGAGCGGTTCGCCGAGCGTAGTGCTCACAAGGTCCTCGTTGCGCAGTTCCGCACATACGGCAGTTCGTCCCAAAGCCCAGTCGAAATAGGAGTTGAGATTCACGCCATACACGTCAGTGCGGTGGTAGTTGTATGCCACGCCGTATGTTCCGCCTTCGGGTATGACATTGTCGAGACCGCGGAAATACTCAAAGCGGTCCATGTTGCGGTTCCAGTATACCGACGGACTGAGATGCAGTCGTCCGCAGCGCGTTTCAGCCTGCAGCGCCGTATAGCTCTTGAAAGTATGTTCAAATTGGTCATCGCTTCCGGTTCCGTAGAAAGTGTTAGAACCGAAGTCGCGCATGCTCAATCCGGCATGCCAGCTCACCCTCGTGTTATTGTCAGAATAAGAACCCTGATAGAAAGCCTTTGCTCCCTCAAAATCCGTGTTCAGCCGTCCAGCCTTGTTACGGTTGTAGCCATCGGAGCGGGTATAGTTTCCGGATAAGGAGTTTGTCCATTTCCCCGAAACCAATCCGATGTTAGCCCCACCGTTGAGGTATCCGTAACTGCCAGCCTCGACATGAGCCGAAATATTGTTTTGGGCAGGATGCTTCGTAACGATGTTTATTGCTCCGAGGAGCGAAGACGTTCCGAATACCCTTCCAGCCGGACCTTCGAGCACCTCGATGCGCTCGATGTCGCTAACGTCTACGGGGAAGTCAAAGGCGTTATGTCCCGTCTGCGGGTCGCAGATGTTGATACCGTTGAGCAGGATAGTAATCTGCTCATAGTTTCCGCCACGAATGCTGATGTCGGTCTGCGCCCCGATAGGTCCGCGTTGCCGCACATCCACGCTTGCTGCATATTTCAGCAAGTCATTAACACTTTGCACCGGGGCGGCTTGAATATCCTCACGCTCCAGTACAGTAACCATTCTCGCCGCCTGCCCACGGGTAAGCGGAGCTCGGGAGCCGGTAACCCTCACTTCGTCGAGTGCAATCTCGCTGTGAGTGGCAAGACTGTCAGCCTCAGCCAAGAGCGGCTTTGTGCTTACGCCGTCAGCCTTGGCATGGGAGAGTGTGGCAACGCTAAGTGTGCCGATAAGTACCTCTTTTCCCAAGCAAGCGAAGAGAGCGTAGCCCTTGCGGGTGAAGTGTTTGAACTTCATCGGCGACTCCAGTGCTTTCTTGTTGTTGTACATAGATTTTGTTTAATTAAATTTGTTAAAGCGCCAAAAGGCTCGGCAAAAGTACGCAGAATAAAGCATAAAAGAGCAACTTTATCAAAAAAAATAATAAATATATTGTTCGTCCGGAATATGGAGTGCAATATATATTATGACTTTATCTTGCATCTTTCTATGAATAATACAGCTTTATTTCTTTATTGCAAACTTGGAAATAGTTATTGCAAACTTAGAAATAGTTATTGCAAACTTGGAAATAATTATTGCAAACTTTGCAATAACTTATTTTGCTATAACAATAGCTTTGTTCAGAGCATCTATTCCGCAAATCAAAAAAAAAGTTTCATAAAAATGTCCGAAATTCAGGATTTATCCGTTATATATATATACAGGCAGATGAAACCAGAAGAGTTCAACCATATAGTGCTGCCCTTGCGAAGAGGTCTGAGAGATTATTTGCAGCGGCTTACCTCCCGACTTTTGTTGCATTGCGCTAAAAGTCGGGAGCTTATAGTTGTATCATATCAGACTGGTGGATTATAGATAAAGCCAAATCAAAGTTTTATCTTTTCGTCCTGATCTCTCATGAACAGTGCATTTTCCAAGTCGATTTTACGTTTCATGTTTTTTCTTAAAGTCCATCTTATGAGTACAAATGGATAAACGTTATTTTCTTTATTGATAACTTTTCCATTATATCCAGGTATATTTGTTTTTAATACAGTCTTGCCGTTTCCGAACCTTTTCATGCCAACAGTAATGAGCAAATCTTTTCTGATTTGATAGCTTGCTGTAACGCTAACTGATGGTATTTTGTTTTTTGTTACAGATATAGGTGTATATATGCGGTTGTTGTAATATGAACTTAAAGTATAGTCAATCGGTCCTAATTTACCGAATAGTAGGAATTGTAGACTATAATGTTTCTTTGCATTCATTCCTTGAAAATAATCAAAAATGTATGAATACTTGAGACTTATCCTCGTACCTTTTTTATAATATGATGCATTTGCCGTTAAATTTAGGTTGCTTGCATGTCCTTGATTTTCTATCGTTCCGTGATAGATACCAATGTCGTCAACATAGGCTACCGATTCGGGCGTTTTGCTTGTATAGCTATATGCACCGCTCAAATATGAATTAAAACCGTTTTTGCCGTAAGACAAAGTCAGTTCTGTTAAACGCGAAATTGAAGGTCGCAAGTATGGGTTACCGCTTGAATAGACAAGGGAATCCGTGGATGTGTTATAAGGATTCATACTGGAGATGCCTGGGGCAATTATATTATGTGTATATCTCATTTCGATATTTATGTCGTCAGTTATGTCTTTGTCAGCGGATAGTGAAAGTCTTGGTTCATTGTATCTGCTAACTATACCACTTGATTTCATCCATACAAAATCATAACCAGCAGAAGCTTGATAGTTTATTTTGGCAAGAGTGCCGGCAAGTCCAAAATAGGCATATTCACAAAAGCGGTCATGGTTGTAAACCGGTGCTATATCTGTTCTGTCGTTCATTCTGTATCTTGAATAAGTGGTAACATTTCCAATGTTTGCTTCAGCTTTTAATATATTAAATGAGTAGTCAAATTTTTCTCCGAATGTATGCGTTTTCACCTTTATATAATTTTGTCCATGCCATTTGCGATTTGCATAGTTCTGGAACAGGTCGTTGTCGGTATCGCTGTTATTCATTGTTCCCCATAATGTAACATCAAATGAACTTTTCTTGTTCTTCTTATATAGATATAGGTTTCCCGACAAAATATCTGACTTGTATTTCATTTTGCCTGATGTAGTATAAACTCCATACTCATCAGTTGAAAGCGTACCGTTTCCGTTACTTGTTGAATGTTCTTTTGATTTCTCTCCTGTAACGTAAAATGCCAAGAACATGTCTTTTGCAAGTCTGGTTTTAAACATCATTTCGTATGACATACTTCTGTTGCATGTTTTTGTAATCAACGATTCTGTTCTCTTGTAAGAAGACGTCTGGGCTTCTAATTCGCTGAATGTTTTTTTGTTGTGCCCTCCATCAATGTAGAATTTGCCTCCAAAAGAATATTTGGGGTTACCAATCTCAAATTGAGAGTCAAAGAATTGCCAATACGCTGGTATGTCATCACGTGCAGATTCCTGTATAAATAGATAAGGAGGAAAATGCTTCTTTGTGTGGATATTAAGTATCTTTTCTCCGCCATCAAACATGTATTTTGCTCCGGCAACATCAACGACTTCTACTGACTCTATTCTGTCGGGAGAAATAGGGGTGATACCAGAATTTACTCTCATACCATCTATCAGTATAACAAGAGACTTTCCGTCTTGCGATGATACACTTTGAGTGGTTTTGTTGCTTATTAATTCTGGTATTTCCATTAGTGCCGTATAAGGGTCGCCACTTGCAACAGCTTCTTTCGAGAGATAATAAATATGTCCTCTTGATGTCCTTATTGCCGGGCGTTTCGTTGATACGACAACACTGTCAAGCTCAATGCTGCTCTCTTTCAGGATAAAATCTTTTTCCGTATCTGCATGTATAACCAATGTGTCTTCCATATTTTCCATTCCCACACAACTTACAGATACGAAATATCTATCAGACGGTATGTTTTTGATTTTATATTCTCCTTTTGAATTAGTAGAGCTGTAGGCAAAAAGTTTTCCGTCTTTGAAAATTGCCACGTTGGCACAACTAAGATTGTTTCCGTCATCTTTTCTTACATGTCCTTGTAATATGTTTTGACTGTATATTCCAAGAGTAAATAACATGAGAAATGTTATAGTTGTTATCAATTTGCTCGTAAATTTGTAATCTGCCATATTGTTTTGCTTTTTGTTAATAATAACTTTTTTTGTTGCTTCAGC
>DAIOXG010000136.1:0-6765 GCA_036758085.1 Prevotella sp.
TCGTGGAGCCGGAGCGTATCATCACATTCCGTGTGCCATGGGTTGACGACAAGGGTGAGGTGCATGTAAACCTCGGATACCGCGTTCAGTTCAACAGCGCAATCGGTCCGTATAAGGGTGGTTTGAGATTCCATCCGTCGGTTAACCTCTCTATCTTGAAGTTCTTGGGCTTCGAGCAGACATTCAAGAACGCACTTACCACTCTGCCTATGGGTGGTGGAAAGGGCGGTTCCGACTTTTCTATCCGCGGAAGAAGCGACGCTGAGGTAATGCGCTTCTGCCAGGCTTTCATGACAGAACTTTATCGCAACATCGGTCCTAACGAGGATGTGCCGGCTGGCGACATTGGCGTTGGCGGTCGTGAGATAGGCTATCTCTTCGGTATGTACAAGAAGCTGACCCACCGCTGGGAAGGCGTATTGACAGGCAAGGGCTTGGAGTATGGCGGCTCAAAGATCCGTCCGGAAGCTACAGGTTTCGGAGCTCTCTATTTCGTACACGAGATGCTCAACACTCACGGAATAGACATCAAGGGCAAGACAGTGGCTGTCAGCGGCTTCGGTAATGTTGCTTGGGGTGCCGTGACGAAGGCTACACAGCTCGGTGCGAAAGTCGTTACCATTTCTGGACCAGACGGATATATCTACGATCCGGAGGGCATCAGCGGCAAGAAGATAGACTATATGCTGGAGCTTCGTGCGAGCGGCAATGATGTATGTGCTCCATACGCTGAGGAATTCCCGGAGGCAACATTCGTTCCTGGCAAGAAGCCATGGGAGGTAAAGGTAGACATCGCTCTGCCTTGTGCTACTCAGAATGAGCTGAACGGCAATGATGCCGACATGCTCCTGAAGAACAAGACACTTTGTGTTGCAGAGGTTTCAAACATGGGTTGCACGGCTGAGGCTGTCGACAAGTTTATCGCTGCCAAGCAGCTCTTCGCTCCAGGCAAGGCAGTAAATGCCGGCGGTGTGGCAACTTCAGGATTGGAGATGACTCAGAATGCCATTCATCTTGGATGGACAGAGGCTGAGGTTGATCAGCGTCTGCACCAGATTATGGCAGACATCTACGCACAGTGCGTGAAATACGGTACCGAGGATGGCTATATCAACTACGTGAAGGGTGCTAACATTGCCGGATTCATGAAGGTTGCCAATGCCATGATGGCTCAGGGAATCGTATAAAACAGAATATGACAAGAAACTTCATAATACTTATTTTATTGATTGCATCATGGGGTTGTCCCTCTCTCGCACAACAGAGAGGGATGGCCTCTTATTACTCTAACCGTATGCATGGAAGGCGCATGAGCAACGGCGACAAATACCATAGGGACAGTCTGACGTGTGCCCATGCCAAGTATTCTCTCGGCACGCTGCTGAGGGTAACAAACATAAAGAACGGCAAGAGCGTTGTAGTAGAAGTTACCGACCGATGCTCTAACCACTCGCGTCGTATTATCGACCTCTCGTATGCCGCAGCCAAGGAGATAGGAATCATATCGCAGGGCATGGGTATGGTGAGAGTAGAGAAATACCGTAGAGAAATGAAGGTTCCGTATCGTGATGATGACGAATTGGATATGCCGGAACTTGACTATGAGGTGACTGAGGGACAGAACGGCAAGAGCAAGAATGAGCCTTACTCGCCGGCTTGGAGAAAGGGAAAGAAAAAATAGAATACGTATTTACGATAAATGCCGCTTATGGAAACTTGACTGTTCCATAAGCGGCATTTGTTATTTGTGGATTTGACTTCTTGAATTTTGCTATAACAACTTTTGCTTCATCGTCAAACTCAATCTTGTATGTCATAGTGAATCAAGGAAGGAATGGAGTTCATTGAGATTATTGCAGCAGGTTACTTTCCCATTGCGATGATTCTCGCGTGCTCTGTCTATACGTTTTTGAAGTTTAGGGGTTATATCTGTTTGTTTGTCCTCAACGGGTACAATCTTGTACAGACGATTTTTGCTCCTTATCATAACGTCCTGTCCTTCATCCACTCTATTTAGTGCAGCACTTACATTTGCTCTGAGTCTTGTAAGAGATAGTGTTTCCATATATTTCTTATTTTGTTCTGTTGCAAATATACATACTATTTTATTAACTCCCCAATAATATTTGTTTTTATATAACAAATCCCTTTACAGACATGGCTTGTTGTAAAGGGATTTGTCGTTATATGAAAGCTCTGTTGAGATTCATTTTATTTTCTTATCTTCATCACTCTTGGTGCAATCTTCGTTCCGTCGATGCGGATGATGAAGATGCTGTTCTTTACCTTCGAGAGAGATGTAGCCTTCGACGTAATCTGCTCGGAAGAGAGCAAACGACCGTCGGTAGAATATATCTTCAGCAATGAACCGATGGCGTTGTCGCTCACGTAGAGCATGTCGGCAGCCCTATTGTAGCTCACGGTCGGCGCATTCTGCACAGCCTTGATGCTGTTCACGTGGAATCCGTCTTCGAGCTGCTCGCCCATCAAGCTGTTGAGATAAACCTCAAGAGCCGTGTAGCCCTGGTTGTTTATAAGGTTCTGGTCAGCCACGTTAGGGTCGAGTCCGTGCTGCTTCTCCCATTCGTCAGGCATACCGTCGCCGTCGGTATCCTGAGGCACGGTATAGTCGGTGGAGTAGGAGATGAAGCCCTCGCAGTCGTTCTCCGTGTCGATGATACCCTTGCCTGCACCTGTTGCAGCACCGCCATATTTGTTTACGCCTGTGCGTGCCTCCTCAACGATACGCTTCTCGATAGCGTCGCGGTTGATGGTTCCGGCATTGTTGAGCACCGTCTGGTAAGCCTGCTCGCCACTTTCGATATCGTAAATCATATACATCTCCGGGTCGTAAGTACCCACGTTGCCGGCTACGGAATATTTGTAGTAGTTGTGCACCGGCACGATGCGCTCGTCCACGCGGATGTCAGCGAGCGAGTATTTCTCAGCCGTCATAGCCTTCCAGTTGTCGGCAGTGCGTGCGGCGTCACCCTCGATAACGTTTCCGTTGACATACCATTTTGCCGGTCCCCATGAAGTTGCTCCGCTGCGGGCGTAGCTTGACTGTACGAGCACGATGCCCGACTTGTTGGATGCCGGTCCCGGTTTGTAGTAGTTGCCGATGAAGTTGCACTCATGACCGGAGTTCATTCCGTTATACGATGTGATGTCGGCAGTATTCTCGCCACCGTAGCATCCGCCGCTGCCGCCAAAGTTGTAGTTCACGTTGTTGATATATTCCATGAACACCACATAGTCCTCGCCGCGGGCACCGTTGATACGCGGAGAGCGCGACTTGTTGTCGGCAAGCAGGTTGCGGTAGTAGGTGGCTGGCGAACCGCCCCACTGGGTACCGTAGCCGCGTGCGCCTTTCTTGTGTCCGGAGTCGTAGAGACCCTCGTGCACGATACTGTTCTGCACGGTCAGGAAGTGGCAGTCTTGAGTGTTCATGTTCTCCTCAACCGACCATCCGAACACGCAGTGGTCGAAGATATAGTTGTTGCAGTTCTCTGAACCCAGCGCCTGGTCTTGCAGCACCTCGCCGGCGAGGTTGGCATGACCGGAGCGGAAGCGGATATTCCTGACGATGAAATTCTGCGAACCGCCCAGGTTAATCTTGTTGTGGGTAATCTGTATACCCTCGCCCGGAGCCGTCTGTCCGGCAAGCGTCCAGTCGTCGCGCTTCATGCGCAGTTCGCTCTTCAGCTGAATGTTGCCGCTCACGGTGAAGACGATAGTGATAGGCTCGCCCGGATACTGCTGGAAAGCCCAGCGCAGGGTTCCCGCCGTACCGTCGTCGGCAAGCGAAGTAACCTTAACGACCTTTCCGCCACGACCGCCGGTGGTATATTTACCGAAGCCCTCGGCAGTAGGGAATGCCGGCAGCTTGATAGCATCCTCGGCAACTACAGCCTTCGACACTACGCCCTGCTTTGAAACAGAAGCAACACTATACTTGGCGTTGTCTGAAGCATCCTTTGCAAGAGCCTTGTCGGTAGTAAACTTCATGAAAGCCCCATCCTTATATATAATATATCCGGCAGCATTGTCGTCGCTCTCCCACGAAATCTCGTTAGGCGTGATGATAAAGTTCATCGGAGCGATGGCGCCGCGCAGAATCTTCTCGTAGTCGAACGGCACCTTAGAGTATTTTCCGAAGAGGAATTCCGGATTCATGTAAGCCTTCACCTCGGCATCCGTAGCCTGATGAGAGAAGCTGGCACGCTTCGACACGTCCACGAGGTTGCCGCTTGCATCCACGCTCTTGTATTCGTAGAGCGAAGACTTGTTTTCAGCTCCGTCCCAAGCCGTCCATCCGGCAGTGCTGATGGCATCCGGCAGAGTGCAGTTGATAAACATCGAGCCGCAGCCCTCCTTCCACGGACGACCGAGCGAGTAGTCACCCTTAGCCACTCCGTCGGCAGCCGTAACGGTGCAGTTGCGGAAGAAGAGACCCGGATAGAACGTAGACTGGCTCAGTTCCGGATACATCACCTTAGTCATCGGCATGCCGCTCTCGGCAGGAGCCGTGATATATCCGCTGCCCTTCACGAGGTGGAGCGTGCAGTTGTCAAACCATTCCAGTCCGCCGTCGTAGATAAAGTCGGTTGCCCCCTCTATGGTACAATTCGTGAAATATCCGCGCGAACCGGTGTTAGCCTTGTAAGTGTCCTGATATCCGCTCAACAGACAGTTTTTGAAGATATGGGCATCGCCGTTGGTGAAGAGAGCTTCAGCCTGTCCCACGTTGCCGCTCGTGTTGCGGATGGTGAGGTTCTCGGCATAGAAGCGACTGGTAAACACGTTGAGGGCAGCACAGTCGTTGTAGGTGTTAGAGCTGTGGTTCTTGCCACGGTCTACGCCGGAAGTGAGAATAGTAGTCTCGCGGTTCTCGCCGATGAGCGAGATAAACTTGTCCTTGCTGGTCTTCGTTCCGGCATATAGGTTCTCGTCGTATATGCCCGGACGGATATAGATGATGCCCCTCGCACCGTTAGGCACGGCGTTGATGGCATCCTGAATCTTGGTGTAGTCGCCCGTTCCGTCCTGTGCCACAACGGACGTAACGATAGGAGCATTGACATCCGGAGCCGTCTCGCCCTTGTCGCTGCCGCCACCGCCCAGGTCAGAAAGCTCGCCAACGTCGCTCACCGGGTTGTTCTTGGCAAACTGAGCCTGCTCGGCAGTAATCTCGTTGCCGAAGATTTGTATCTTGTGAACGCGTGGAGCCTGCTGCGACAGCAGTGGGTTCTCGCCCTTGGTGAATACAGCTCCGCCGTTAGGATTTTTCTGTACAGGGTCTTTAAGGATTTCTCCGTCCCATACTCTCCATCGGATAGACACATCCGAGGCATTGATAACATTCTCCATGAAATATCCCTGGTCGGAGAATACCGTATATCCGTCTTTATGCTTTTCGGATCCCATCCATACAAGCGGTTTCCATTCACCGTCGCCAATCTTGTAGTCGCATTTAATTCCGCGGCCCCATGAAGTAGACGACCACGACCATTGTATGCGTTCAACATACGGGATATGGTCAATCTCCATCCATCCGTGCTGGCTCACAGGTTTTCCTGATGCATCCTTCACATTTCCGTCGCGACACATCTGCACGAAGCCCGCCTCACCGTGTATAGGATTATTGTTGGAGTCGTATTTAATGTTGTCCTCAAGATATGTGGTATGACCGGCAACCGTCCAGTTGTTGTATGTCGTAGCACTGTTTCCCGTCCAGTTCTGTCCCAGATAATACTGGCGGCAGAAAGCTGCCGTAGCTCCGGCAAAACCATTGTATGAATTTTTGTTTGCAAAGGTACAATGGTGGAAGTACACAGGATACGTAATGTCAGTGCTTCCGTTTGCCGGAACGTTGATAATTGCATTTACGTATCCGCCCGAAGAGAAGTCCGGGCAGTCAACTCCCGTCTCGCCCTTCCATGTGTCAGGCCATGTCTCGTCATTGAAATTTATATCAATAACTTTTGGATAAGTGGAGGAGTTGCTCCACTGAGCCACTACCGATGGCGGGTCAAGACTGCCCTCGATAGTAGCATAAGCCGGCATTAGCGACACTGCTGCCGCCAGCATGAATGCTGCTTTGATTTTCTTGTACATGTTTATTAATATTAGTAGTTTTTCTTTTCTTAAAAGATGAATTGCCATTGCCTCGAATCTATTCGAGTAGCAATGGCTTTGAATAAATCGGTGTAAAATTACTAATAAAAAACCGATTGTCAAAGCAACAGGAAGTTTTTGGTTAAATAATCCTCTTTTTTGATAAGATTATCCACCTTCAAGAGTCTGTTTGGTCCTTCCGTTATTTTGAGTGGTAATATATATTAGAGGAAGTTTCTTTTGCTGCGTATTTAGACAAAAACATATAAAACCCCCGCTGTCGTTTTTCAAGCCTTCGGCTTATTGTATTATGGAAGATATGTCCGTTAGAGAGCAAGCTCTATCCCGTCCACATCTTCCATAATACAAAGAGTCACTTCGTGCCTCTTGCAAATCGACATCGGGCGATAAACATAAAAAACATTTTTACTCACAAATATAGGATAAAGTCTACTGGCTAAGACAAAGTTGTACATGTGATATTGTAGCTATAGTTTCAAACAATCTCTAACCCCTAATCTCTAATCCCTAATCCAAATTTCCTAATCCCTAAATGGTTTTTATTGTTTTCGTCTAAAAAAGTTTTTTGTTGATTTTACCCTCACACCCTCACACATAGCCCCGGAAGCCCCTGTTTATCGGTATTCT
>DAIOXG010000137.1:0-6746 GCA_036758085.1 Prevotella sp.
CGAGCCGACAGCCAGTTTCTGGGACTGTCCGGAGTTTATCACTACGGGGTATAAATTAGAGGTAGGCCACCCACCTGGCGCACCGTTCTTTATGCTCACGGCAAACCTCTTCTCTCATTTTGCCAGCGACCCCACACAAGTGGCAAGGATGGTAAATACAATGAGTGCCTTGCTGAGTGCCACGTGTATCATGTTCCTGTTTTGGACCATCACCCACTTAACGCGCAAGCTTCTGTTGAAAGACTGGAGCGAACTGACAATGTCGAAGACTATCGCCATTGAAGCAAGCGGAATGGTGGGAGCCTTGATCTATACATTCAGCGACACATTCTGGTTCAGTGCTGTGGAAGGCGAGGTATATGCCTATTCTTCAGCTTTCACGGCAATCGTGTTCTGGCTGATACTGAAATGGGAAGACCATGCCGACGAGCCTCACAGCGACCGCTGGCTGGTGCTTATCACCTATATGACAGGATTAAGTATCGGAGTTCACTTGTTGAACCTGCTCTGCGTACCTGCTATCGTACTTGTGTTCTACTACAAGAAATTCCCTAATGCCAATCTCAAGGGCTCGCTGATAGCACTCTGCGTGTCGTTTGCTCTTGTTGCGGCAATCCTATATGGCGTAGTGCCGGGAATTATCAAGGTGGGCGGATGGTTTGAGCTGTTCTTCGTGAACACCCTCGGCTTCCATTTCAACACAGGCGTGATTATCTATATCATATTGCTGATAGCCACCGTAATATGGGCGATATACGAGAGTTATACCGACAAGAACCCACTTCGCGGCAACCTGTCGTTTGTTCTTTCTGTCGGCATGCTCGGTATTCCGTTCTATGGTTTCGGATGGTCGGCATTTATAATAGGTATAGTAGTACTGGGCGTTTTGTTCTATCTGCTGAAACTGAAGAAAAACGGCAAGGCCATTGTTACCGCACGCATCAAGAACACGATGTTGCTCTCCATGCTGATGCTGATGATTGGCTATTCCACATATGCCGTTATCGTGATCCGCTCTACGGCAAATCCGCCTATGGATCAGAACTCACCAGAGGATATCTTCACCCTTGGCAGTTATCTGAGCCGCGACCAGTATGGCGACCGCCCGTTGTTCTACGGTCAGGCATATACCTCGCAGGTGGCTTTCGACCGCGACGGCGACTATTGCATTCCTTCAAAAACAACCGGTGCTCCTGTATACCAGCGCAAGGAGAAGGCAAGCAAAGATGAGAAGGATTCATACTTCATCGTAAGTACGAAGGATAAATACAAGTATGCACAAAATATGCTCTTCCCACGTATGTACGACTCTTCACATGCCGATGCCTACGAGAGTTGGATGGGTGGAGTCGACGGCTACAACGTTGACTACGACCGCTGTGGAGAACCTGTGCAGGTTAAGATGCCAACACAGTTGGAGAATATCCGTTTCTTCCTCTCTTATCAGTGCAACTTCATGTACTGGCGTTACTTTATGTGGAACTTCGCCGGAAGGCAGAACGACCTGCAGGGTAACGGCGAACTGGAGCATGGCAACTGGATAACAGGTATTCCGTTCTTCGACAACTGGCGACTGGGCGACCAGAGCAAATTGCCGGATGACTTGAAGGAGAACAAGGGCCACAACGTGTTCTACTGTCTGCCGTTGCTGCTCGGACTCATCGGCCTGTTCTGGCAAGCACTTGGCAGGGGAGAAAAAGGCATCCGCCAGTTCTGGGTGGTGTTCTTCCTCTTCTTCATGACAGGACTTGCAATCGTGATTTACCTCAACCAGACTCCTATGCAGCCACGTGAGCGCGACTATGCTTATGCCGGTTCGTTCTATGCCTTTGCAATCTGGTGCGGAATGGGCGTTGCAGCAATCATAGAACTGCTGAGAGAAAAGCTGAAGATAGACAATACGGCAGTTACGGCTCTTGTTTCAGTAGCCTGTCTGCTTGTGCCTATACAGATGGCAAGCCAGACATGGGACGACCACGACCGCAGCGGACGCTACACCTGCCGCGATTTCGGACAGAACTATCTGATGTCGCTTCAGGACAAGGGCAACCCGATTATCTTTACCAACGGCGATAATGATACCTTCCCGCTCTGGTATGACCAGGAGACAGAGGGAATAAGAACCGACGCCCGTGTGTGCAACCTTTCTTACTTGCAAACCGACTGGTATATCGACCAGATGGTGCGCCCGGCATACAACTCGCCGTCGCTGCCTATCACATGGCCACGACTTGACTACTGCTCGGGTACAAACGAGTATGTAGAAGTACATCCGGAGTATAAGGAAGAAATCCAAAAACTCTATGCCGAGCATCCGGAACAGGCAAAGGCACAATGGGGAGCAAATCCATTTGAGCTGAAGAATGTGCTGAAGTATTGGGTTCGCAGCCGCGACAACGACACTCACCTCATTCCTACAGACACCCTTTACGTAACAATCGACAAGAATGCCGTGAAGAAGAGTGGAATGATGATGGCAAGCGACACGATACCAGACCGCATGGTCATCTCTCTGAAGGGTAAGAACGCCCTGTATAAGAGCGACCTGATGATGCTTGAGCTGATAGCACAGAGCAATTGGATTCGTCCGATATACGTGGCAACCACCGTTGGTCAGGAGAACTACATGAATCTTGGCGACAACTTCATCCAGGAGGGACTTGCCAACCGTATTTCGCCGTTTACCACCAACAAGCCAGGTGCAAAGAACTTCGACACGGAGAAGGTTTACAACAACGTGATGAAGCGCTTCAAGTTTGGCGGACTTGACAAACCGGGACTGTATCTCGACGAGACCGTGATGAAGATGTGTTACACTCACCGCAAGCTGATGGCAACACTTGCCCTTCATTTGATAACCGAAGGAAAAAATGCAAAGGCAGTAAAGGTCTTGGCTTATGCAGACAAGGTTATACCAGAGTATAATGTTCCGGTAAACTTCATGAGCGGCGGTCTTGACTATGCCGAGGCATATTTCCTCATTGGCAACAAGAAGAAAGCATTCCATATGTTTGATGCCGTTGTCAAGAACTGCAAGCAGTATGCCGAGTGGTATTTATCGCTCAGCAGCGACCGCTTGATGATGTCGCAGCAGGATTTCATGTTGCAGCTTTATGTATTGAACAAGGCTGCCGAGACCGCATCCATGATGGATCCTGCAAGGGCAAACAAGATTGTTGCAAGTCTTAACTCATACGCAAACATGTATAAGGCAAAGACAGGACAGTCAATAGAGTAACAGATAAAAATACCCTGATGAAGTCTGATGTTGAGCATTATTGGCTTTGGAATCAGACTTCATCTTAATATCCACCCAACAACACCCCAAAAGTCTATGATAATCGAGCAACCGGCGATGTGGCTACGATGGCTTTATCCGCGTGCAACATGGAGAATGGACAAGCATGAGAAAGCAGTATATCTTACTTTCGATGATG
The DNA here is from genome assembly GCA_036758085.1 of Prevotella sp. Lineage (GTDB taxonomy): Bacteria > Bacteroidota > Bacteroidia > Bacteroidales > Bacteroidaceae > Prevotella. The sequence continues at coordinate 3,438 of DAIOXG010000137.1, forward strand.
GTCCGATTCCAGAGGCAACGCCGTTTATTCTGAAGACACTTGCCGATTTTAATATTCATGCCACATTCTTTATGGTCGGCGATAATGTGAGAAAGCATCCAGAACTGTATCAGCAGATTGTTGATGCCGGTCATCAGGTGGGAAACCATACCTTCAATCATTGGGGAGGCTTTAAGCATACCACGCGGTCATACAGTGCAAATGTGCAGAAGGCAAACGATTTGATTAAGGCACATCTCTTTCGTCCGCCACACGGCTGGATGCGCTGGGAACAGTATTTCTGGGTTGGACGGAAATACAGGATAGTGATGTGGGATTTGGTAACTCGCGACTACAGTAAGTGGATGACGGCAGATGATGTGGTGAACAACGTGAAGCGGTATGCCCGCAATGGCTCGATCATCACCTTCCACGACTCGCTGAAGAGCATCGACAAGTTGCATTATGCCTTGCCCGAAGCGATAAGATGGCTAAAGGAACAGGGTTATGAATTCAAGACCTTTGAATGATAAACAATATGGAAAAGATAGAAAAAGACAAAGTACTCTCTGCCGTAGTGCGTACCTTCTTCAAGTATTTCACTCTCGGCATTATCGAAGGCTCCGCTGAAGATGCCACGGACATGAGCGTTTATGAACCGAAGAGCGTAAAGCAGTATGTGGTAAAACACTTCGAGAAATTCTCTCAGACATTCAACGAAGAGGCATTCTATGCTTTCTCCCGCATGAATTATCTTGAAGAAGAAGTGGAAGAAGAACTACAGAAGTTTATTGCTGCCAATGGTGGAACATCCCCTATGGATTTGATGCGCTTTGCCTGTCGGACAGACGAATTCTATTCCACTATGGTGAGTGAATACAAGCGTAACATGGAGCTTCTGCTTTGTGGAATTTTCTCTGCCACCCCCGAACAGGCATCTCGCTATACCCGTTGCGACTCCATCGGGAATATCCCTCAAGACAATGCCGAAGCTATCATCAACCGGATAGCCAACAAGGCATACGAGAAGGGAAAAAGTATAAAAGAATAAAAACGCAGATACAAAAACTAAAGCTAAAAAGAAAATTGTCATGGATTCTTTATCGTTTTAATTTTCCATTAAATAAATTTGTTCAGTGTCATTGAATGATTGTTCAGTGTCATTGAACGATTGTTCAGTGTCATTGAATATTTGTTCAATGGCGGTGAATAATTTATTTAGTTGCAAACTCTTATCTCTTTCTATGGTAACAAAGAAGAATTGTTCAAGAAACTAACACCGGAATATTGTAGAACTTTGATAGACAAAACAAAAGAATTAAAACTATGGATAGAGAGCATGCAATTATTGCCACTGCGCCTGCAAACTGTTTACCTTTAGCTTGCGGCGCAGTGGCAATAATTTTATTATATTTAGATGTGGTCAGAAGGATTTACAGCATGAGTAGCTTGAAGAGTTACTGCATGTCGTAAACCACCTGCATCAGTTTCTTTCCTATGGCGTCAGCCTCTTCCATAGTCTTGGCTTCGCTGTATACACGGATGATAGGTTCGGTGTTCGACTTGCGCAGATGAACCCACTTGTCGGGGAAGTCGAGCTTCACGCCGTCGATGTCGGTAACCTTAACATCCTTCTCCTTGCCATACATCTCCTTAACCTTAACGAGGATAGCATCAACATCAGTAGATGGAGTGAGGTCGATGCGGTTCTTTGCAATAAAATAGTTAGGGAACGATTTACGCATTTCGCTCGCCTTGCAACCCTTGTGGGCAAGCGACGACAGGAACAGAGCAATACCCACGAGCGCATCACGTCCGTAGTGACTCTCCGGATAGATAACTCCGCCGTTTCCTTCGCCACCGATAACGGCTCCAACCTCCTTCATCTTCGTTGTAACGTTCACTTCGCCCACGGCAGCAGCAGTATAGGTGCCACCATATTGCTCAGTAACATCGCGGAGCGCACGGGTGCTGCTCAAGTTAGAAACAGTATTTCCTCCGCCCTTAGTGTTAGAAAGAATATAGTCGGCAACGGAAACGAGAGTGTATTCCTCGCCAAACATCTTTCCGTCTTCGCAGATAAAGGCAAGGCGGTCAACATCCGGGTCAACAACAATTCCAAGGTCGTATCCTCCCTTAGCCATCTCTCCCATGATGCCTCCGAGATTCTTCTCGAGCGGTTCCGGGTTATGGGCAAAGTCGCCGTCAGGAATACCGTTCAGCACAGTGTATTCCACTCCGAGTTCTTCCAGTAGGGTAGGGAGGATGATACCTCCAACAGAATTGATGGTATCTACGCAGACGCGGAAATGAGCGTCTTTTATAGCCTTGCAGTCTACGAGCTTTAGTTTCAGCACCTCCTCGATGTGTCTGCTGTTATAAGAGTCGTCTTTATGATAATGTCCGAGCGAGTCAACCTCAGAATAGTTGAACTCTTCCTTTTCTGCAATGTCGAGAACAGCATTGCCGTCGTCTTTCGTCAAGAATTCGCCTTCATTGTTAAGTAGCTTCAGAGCGTTCCATTGTCTTGGGTTATGACTTGCCGTGATGATTATTCCGCCAGCCGATTTCGACAGGATAACAGCCAGTTCGGTAGTAGGAGTCGTAGCCAGTCCGATATCCAGCACATCGTATCCCATACCCATAAGAGTACCGCAGACCACATTCCTTACCATGTCGCCGGAAATTCGTGCATCCCTGCCCACAACGATAGTGTTGCTTTCCGATTTCTTGCTGTTGCGTATGAACGTAGCGTATGCAGTAACAAATTTCACTATATCAAGCGGATTCAGCGTGTCGCCGGTATGTCCGCCAATAGTTCCGCGTATGCCGGAGATAGATTTTATAAGAGTCATATCAGTCAGTATATCTTTAGTTAGTTAATAGGTTTTATCTTTATTTAGAAAAAGGCAAGCCACCGGCTTGCCTCTACATTTTTTTAATATCCCTTTTGATAAGTAATGTCGTATAGGCAAGGATACACGCCAGACGTAGCGTAGGCATGTCCCTGAGTGTGTGGTACGATAATTCTTACCCTTGCTATTTCGTTTTCCTCAGAGTCTTGTCTTCCTATGTTGATATACGAGAGCGGTACGAGCCATCCGGAAGGAACCGAAGTACTTCCGCTGCCGTAGAGTGTGTACATCAGACTCTCGCCAGCCTTAAAAGTACCGGTAAATGTTCCGCTTGTGTTCGTTACGTTCATCTTGTCTACAACAGAGATGTAATAACCAATCATATTGCTCGACTGCAGAGAGTCGGTGAGCAGGTTGTATTCCTGATAACGGCAGAGCACAGTTGCCGTCTCTCCGTCTTTCAGTTTTTCTCCAC
>DAIOXG010000138.1:0-6700 GCA_036758085.1 Prevotella sp.
GTGAAGCTTCATGAAGGCACATATCCTTTCATGTTCTCAAGCAATATCTATGTCGATGGTTTGGAGTCGGACAGTAAATATGTTTTCCAATACTGCAAGAATGTAGAGGTGCATAATGCAAAGATTACAACCAAGGATAGCTTTTGGGAATGTGAGAATGTTACGGTATATGATTCTGAGCTTGATGGCGAGTATCTTGCTTGGCACAGTAAGAATGTGAAATTGGTGAGATGTCATATTAGTGGTGAGCAACCTCTCTGCTATATGGATAATGTCATCCTTGAGGATTGTACTTTCGACTCTGCTTGCGACCGTGCTTTCGAGGATTGTACTAATATCGATGCTAAGATAAAGGGCGGTATTACCAATATAAAGAATCCTGTCTCTGGACATATTTTTGCCGATTTCATCGGTAGCGTTACTATCAATGAGAATGTAAAGGCACCTAATAGTTGCATTATTAAAACAAAAGAATAATAACTATGGAGAAATTTGATTTCGATAAGCTTACTGCTCGCCGTGGCAGTAACTGCTATAAATGGGATGAGGCTGCTAACGACGAAGTGATACCTCTTTGGGTTGCAGATATGGACTTCGAAGTTGCTCCTGCTATCAAGGAAGCTCTTCGTAAGCGAGTAGAGCATGGTGTGTTTGGATATACCATGGTGCCAGACTCTTATTATGATGCTATCATCAACTGGTTTGACAATCGTCATGGTTGGCATATCAATCGTGATTGGATTCTGTATACTACAGCTGTAGTTCCGGCGTTGAGTTGTGCATTGAAGGCTTTAACTTTGCCTGGCGAGAAAGTCTTAGTACAGACTCCTGTCTACAATTGCTTCTTCTCAAGCATCGTCAATAGTGGATGTTTGGTAGAAGAAAATCGTCTGGTTAGAGATGGTAATAGCTATAGTATAGACTTCGAAGATTTCGAAAAAAAATGTAAGGATGAGAAGGTTACGGTCTTCGTTCTTTGCAACCCTCACAACCCTGCAGGTCGTGTGTGGACTGCCGATGAAATGGCTAAAATGAACGAAATATGCCGGAGAAATGGTGTAAAGGTTATTGCTGATGAGATACATTGCGAAATAGTGATGCCGGGATATAAATACATTCCTTTTGCCTCCGTTAGCGATGACTGTCTTGCAAATAGCGTAACTCTATTGTCGCCTACTAAGGGCTTTAATATTGCAGGCTTGCAGATAGCGAATATCGTTTGTAGCGATGAAATCGTAAGAAAACGCATAAATCGTGCTATCAATATCAATGAAGTTTGCGATGTTAATCCTTTCGGAGTTGTGGCTTTGCAGGCTGCATATAATGAGAGTGCCGACTGGCTTGATCAGATGAATGCCTATGTCTACGACAACTATATAGAACTAAAGAGTTTCTGCCATGAGTATCTCCCTAAGTTGGAAGTTCTCCGTCTTGAAGGCACATATCTTGCTTGGGTAGATGTAAATGCTCTTGAGTTTACTACCGATGAACTTACACAGTTTCTTGCTGATAAAGCCAACGTGATGGTTAACAGCGGAACTATGTATGGTCAAAAGGCTGGTCAGGGATACATCCGTATCAACCTTGCTTGTCCACGTCAGCGTCTTCGTGAAGCTCTCAATCGCATAGGTAGACTTCTTGCAGAATATATGATTGATGACATAGAGGGATGCCCTATGTAACAATGTGTTGTTTTCTATAGAAAAACACAGTGGTTGTCTTTCCTATAGAAAACCCTCTAAAAAATGAAGTAGGCTTCGATGGCCAACGAAGCTTACTTCATTCGCCAACGAAGCCTGCTTCATTTGCCATCGAAGCCTGTTGCATTTTTGATACAGGTTTCTTATTCCACCATTATCTTCTTCACTGTGCCATCGCTATAGCGCACGATGTTCAGGCCCTTGGCTGGGGCGGCGAGCAGATTGCCGTTAGCATCGTAGCGAGCAACCTCAGTTGCTGTGCTGTCGTTGGTTGTGCTACCCTGCTTCGGCAATGTGAATTCTTTTAAACTGCAGCCTTTGAATGCGCCTTTCCCGATGCTTGTTACGCCAGACGGAATACTGATGTCTCTAAGACCGCCACATCCATTAAAGGCATTGTCGTCTATAGAGGTTAGGTTCTTTGGTAGAGTTATTGACATTAGAGAGACTTGTAGTAATCAACAAAATAGGAATGAGTGTTGACAATGTGCTTGATGTCGCCAAAACAATCACAACAATAAAGATACGGATGCCAGAGAATGGGTTGTTCTTCACAAAAACATTGTTCCTAACCGATAAGCACCGTACTATCATGTCACTTTTCGACCCATAAATAAAAAGGTGGACATAGCCAGTTGGCATGTCCACCTTCTTATTTATGATGTATTACTTTTATCGCTTACTTCTTGATAAGCTTCTTGGTCTGGTTCGTTGCGTTATCCTTGATGATGTAAGTGCCGTTAGCAACCTTAGCTATTGCGTTCTTGCCCCTTGCGATGAGCGTACCGTCGAGAGAGTATATGCTCACGTCGCTGTCAGCAGAGAATGCCACGCCACTGATTGCAGTAGGAACCGCCTCAAGCTGAATGTCAATTACCATGTCTTTATCCAACGAGATGCCGCCAATCATGTAGTCGTTGTACTCCTCGGCTGTTACTGTCATCTTGTATACCTTTGAAGGCTGCATGATGTCGATGCTGTATTTGCCGTCGGCAGCAGTTGTCGTGGCATAAACCACGTCGTCGCTTACCATCGACACGGTAGCATTCTCTATAGGAGTCTCATCTTTCTTGTTCTTCACTGTTCCGGAGAGGTTGTGCTTGAACTCAGCGGTGAGATACAATACTGTGGTGTTGTATACCCTCGACCAGTCCTTATCCTCCACCTGGTTTTCAGATGAACGATAGAATGTGGTGGTATTCTCGTTGTTGTCCACCACGTAGTTGATGGATGTGGAACCTCTGCTCAGCACGTCTCCGCGACCAGCTATTCTGATATTCTCGCCTTCGTATACGAATCCATTAGGGATATCGATGGTAAAGAGTGTTGCCGGCTCGGTAGGACTGCCCACCTGAATGCCGTCGGCAAACTTGATTTCATCGTCAAAGATGAGCTGCATCTTCGTGGTGTCGCCCAATGCCACGCCATTCTCATTGCTGTCAGCTGTATTCTCAATCCATAGCTTAGCCTTGAGGTCGATGCCACCAGGAGTCCATCCGCGGTATTCTATGCGGGTGATCTTCATACCCTTCTTCATCTTGAGCATCTTTGCAGGATAGATAGCCTGAGTCTCGCTGTGCTTCCAGTATGGGTTCACCGGAGCATCCATCGCATCGCTAAGGGCGTCGCCCACCTGCTTCTTGATTACAGCCTCCTCTTCACCTACAGTCACTTCAACCTCGTCTCCGCTTGTCACCTTCTCGCCTTCGGTCAGCTCGGCAGTAATCTTGTCCGTGCCCACCTCGTGAGGTGTGTAGCTAAGCAGCAGCGTGGTCTTCTCGCCAGCAGCGATGTCCACCGTCTTGGCAGTAGCGATTTCCTCGCCGTTCCTCTTGAGTTTCAAACAGTAGCCGTCAGCTTTCTTGTCGGCTGTGGTATAGTTGAACACGTCAACAGCCATCTGGTATTCGTGGTTCACCATACCCTCCTTAGGAGCGATGGCATTTGCTATCATAAGGTTTTTGGCCTCTGTCATGGCGATGGTGAGAGTGTTCTCCTTGTTGGTGTTCACGTCAACAGAGTCCATCGGTTCGAGGTAGTAGCCCAGCTTTCTTGCGCTTACGCCGTACTTGCGGTCATACTTGAATATCGTCATGTCATATTTACCCTCGGCGTCGGTTGTGGCGTAATATTCCACTCCGTCGTTTGAGAGTGTCACCTCAGCATCTTTCAGTGCGGCACCCGTAGTCTTGTCAGTTACCTTTCCGCTCAGCGTATGAGGATCGGTGGCAACGCAGAAGTATGCCACTGGCAGCTTGATGAATTCGTTCTTTGCCGTACCCCATTCGTTATAGCTATGCTTTGCCTGGTCGGTGATGCTTCCGTCAAACTCGAAGTTCACGCTCTTGTATGTATCAGCCTTGTGTACGAACAGCAAGTGCATTCCCTTTCCGTCGTAAACGATAGGCTCTGCGAAGTTGAGTTCGAGCTGCACAACAGGTTCTACTGCAGATCCACCCTGCTCGAAGTGCACGGCTTTGTCGAATATCTTTGTCATGCTCGTTGAGTCAGCGTCTACTTTGTTTTCCTCAAACTTGGTCTGGTCGGTGCTGTTCATGTATACTCTGACACTGGCATCGAGGTTTCCGTAGCTTACGAAGCCGCGGAACAGCATCTTGGTTATCTTGGTACCCACCGGCAGGTCGATATCTGCAGGCTTGTAGATAATTTCTGTCTGGCTTTCCTTCTCGTAGGCATAAACCGGTCCGTCGGTGTATGCCGTGCCGGTCTTGTTGCCCACAGCCTTCTCGCTCTCGGAGGTCTCCCCGGAGATGGTAATCTCTGTAGGGTCAGACACAACTACGTAGTCACCGGCGATGAACTTAAACGTCACGTTATGTTTACCCACGGCGTGAGGGATGAATTGTGCGGCGAGTTCCACTTCCTTGTTCTGCGGAAGCTTCACGCTCTCGATGCTGGCGGCGAGAATGTCGTCAACATAGAGTCCGAGGGTGTATTCCTCAGGCTCCTCGGCATCATCTCTCATGCTCGCGATCTTTGCATGTGCGGTGATTGGGGTGTTCACGGTACCCACGTCCTTCATGCTTGTGGATGTGAAGAACACGTCGTGGTCAACGGTAGACTTGTGGAATCCGTAAATGTTGTCCACGTATATGCTCTTGCCGTCGAATGCTATGTATACCTTTCCGGCAGGGATGTTGTCAAGGGTAAACTCCTTGTATCCGTAATAGCTGCTCCAGTAGCCCTTTTCCACAACTTCGTCGCTCAGCTTGTCGGCATCGTTCTCGGCTGTGGCGGATATGGTGCGTACGGTTGTCCAGTTCTTCCTGTCGGTAGAATAGAGGATATCGAGAGTGGATTTGTCGTCCTTTTTAGCGGCGATGAAGCGCATAGTCTCGCCTTCTGCAACATTGAGCAACGGAGTGACGAGTCTCTTGGCTTTGTCACTATAGTATGAAGCATAGCCAGTCTTGGTGTTGCCTATCATGTTGATGTCCTTCGGATTGGTGTCAGTGCTCCAATCGTTATAGCAGTCGGTAGGAATGCCGTCCTCAAAATCAACAAAGTATGTTAATTCATCTGCTGTCTCACCCTTAACGGTGAAAGTCAAGTCACCAGCGTTTGACTTGAGCACGAGTTCACCATTCTTCTTTCCCACCGGTGCGGCAGTCATGGTCATGATTACCTGTGCCGTATCGTGTGGCGCCACGGTGAAGGCAGCAGCCTTGTTCAATACGTAGCCCTCCGGTGCGGTGAGTTCAGTTATGTTGAGGTTGGCACCGCCGTCGTTCTTCAATACGAATGTGCCTGTTGCCTCCTTCTTGTTTATTCCGAAGTCAAGCACCGCACCGCTTGCATATTCCTTCTTCTGGTCGAAATTCATGAAGGCGAGTGTCGGTACGTGTGGCGTAATCTTGAACTTCAGTCCGTCTACGGAACTGCCGCCGAGATTCTCGCGTATCTTATATTGATATTCAAGAGGGAACTTGTTTACGTCCATTTCGGCGGAGATATCGATATCGGCAGACAGTTCGCCAGCCGCCAGGTCCTGCGGAATGGCTACGGTAGCCATCACGCTGTCGTTGAGAGTGGCGTTGATGAGGGAGATGGAGAAGTTCTCCGTGTCCTTCGGGATGTCCACATTACCGGTGTTTCTCACGTTCACCTTGAATGCCACGTTGAACTTGCCGTTCTCGTCGGCGTCCTGGTTCTCCGGCATGTTGCTCGTTACGGAAGACACCTTTATCTCCGTCTTCTGCTCGATTTCGGCGCTTGCAGCAGAGAAGTTGTCGATATATACATTGCTGCCGACAATACCGATGCGGCTGCCGTCAGGTTGCTGCGGGATGTTCACCTGTACGTAGGTTGATGCGTTCAGCGTAGGCACGGTCACGTTAATCCTCGTGCCCGCCTTGAGCTTGCCGTTTTCCTCGGTGATGGTGTAGAAGTAGATGTAGCCAGTACCGCTCTTGCCCTTCTTCACCCAGACGCTCGACGTACCGGTTATCACCGGCGTAACGAGCATGTCCTTACAAGTCTTGTAGTCAGGCTCGTCATCGTAGTCGTAGATTTCCAGTTCCTGCGAACCGATGTAGAGAGCGCCACTGTCGTCGATTCCCGTAGTGGCTTCCCATTTATACTTCACCCATTCCGTCTCGCCATAGGCAGAATAATTGTCAACGATGTGACCCCAGCCAACGGGAGCGAAATTGTGGTCTGCCGTCTCCAGAGGGTCATCAAAATCCAAGGAGTATGGGCTAACTGTTTTTGCACCTGCCGTATAGCTTACAAGCGACAGGAGAAGCAGGCTGAGAAAAAAATACACTTTTTTCATAAGCAACCATTTTTTTAGTTATTAATAAAGAATGTTGTCGATAGTTATTTAAATCGCTGCAAATATATTACTTTTTTTTAGAATCATGCAAATAATACTTGCAAAATGTATAAAAAACCCGAAAAAAAGACAAAATGCAGGGATTTAAGTAAAAAAATCAGGCGTTTTTATGTCGGGTACATTAATTTTATGTATATTTGCTACC
>DAIOXG010000139.1:0-6691 GCA_036758085.1 Prevotella sp.
AACAAACAATTAATATATGGCAAACTTAGTAGCAATAGTAGGACGACCCAATGTGGGCAAGTCAACGCTCTTCAACCGCCTGACCAAGACCCGTCAGGCAATTGTTAGCGACGAGGCTGGTACCACTCGCGACCGCCAATACGGAAAGTGCGACTGGAACGGAAAGGAATTTTCCGTTGTAGACACAGGCGGATGGGTTGTCAATAGTGATGATATTTTTGAAGAGGAAATACGCAAGCAGGTGCTTATCGCAACAGAAGAAGCAGACCTGATAATCTTCCTCGTTGACATTATGACCGGTGTTACCGATCTTGATATGGACGTGGCAAATATCCTTCGCCGTACAAAAATACCGGTAATACTTGCAGCAAACAAGACAGACAACAATACTCTTATATACAATGCGGCAGAGTTCTACAAACTAGGACTCGGCGACCCTATGTGTATCAGTTCGGCAACGGGCAGCGGTACGGGTGATCTGCTCGACGAGGTGCTCAACAAAATGACCGACAAGGGCGGTGAACTCCTTGAGGAGGGTATTCCACGCTTTGCCGTAGTTGGTCGCCCAAATGCCGGCAAGAGCAGCATAATAAATGCCTTCATCGGCGAAGACCGCAATATAGTTACCGAGATTGCCGGTACGACACGCGACAGTATCTATACACGTTACGATAAGTTCGGCTTCGACTTCTATCTTGTCGACACTGCCGGAATCCGACGCAAGAACAAGGTTACGGAAGACCTGGAATTCTATTCCGTTATGCGCTCCATCCGTGCCATCGAGAATTCAGACGTGTGTATTCTGATGATTGATGCCACCCGCGGCATCGAGGCACAGGATATGAACATCTTCCAGCTCATACAGAAGAACAACAAGTCGCTCGTGGTTGTAGTAAACAAGTGGGACCTTGTAGAGAACAAAGACCAGAAGGTTATGGATACCTTCGAGAATGCAATCCGTAACCGCATGGCTCCGTTTACCGATTTTCCTATCGTCTTCGCCTCGGCACTTACGAAGCAGAGGATATTCAAGGTTTTGGAGACGGCAAAGGACGTTTACAAGAACCGCAAGATAAAGATCGGAACAACAAAGCTCAACGAGATGATGCTGCCGCTTATCGAGGCATATCCGCCACCATCAATCAAGGGAAAATATATAAAGATAAAATACTGCTCGCAGTTGCCAAACACGCAGATACCGTCTTTCGTGTTCTATGCCAACCTTCCGCAGTATATCAAGGAGCCATACAAGCGTTTCCTTGAAAACAAGATCAGGGCGAACTGGACCCTGACCGGTTCTCCGATAAATATCTTCATCCGACAGAAATAGAAGATTGAAATCCTGAATAAATACATTGTCAAGGGCGTTGAAAATACGCCCTTGAATGTATAGATGAAAAGTATTCATAAGAAAATGACAGAAAAGCTTACAGCTCTTGTCCTTAGCCTTTTAGCTGCCGTAGTATGCTTGTCTTGTTCCCATGAGGAGGCAAAGCCCGATTTTGCCGCAGCCGAGGCAGCCAAGGAGTATTACGACAGTCTGAACAACGGCGGACACGAGTATTTCACGTCTATGTCGCTTCCGGCGGAACGCATTCCCGAGAGCTATCGTGAGCAGCTCGTGGCAAACACGAAGATGTATCTTGCCGGTTTGCGCAGTGAGCATAAGGGCATAAGCGAGGTACGGATAATCGACTGCAAGAACAATCCCCGCCAGTCAACAGCCGAGGCATATCTCTTGCTCTGTTTCAGCGACAGTGTGAAAGAGGAAATCGTGGTGCCGATGGTAAAGCGCAACGGCAAATGGATGATGAGATAAGTACAGGCAACAACAAATTCTGGAAAAATGTTAATACACAAATATCTGACAAGTTTCGGCAAATATCTGATACTGATGGGCAGGTCGTTCGCCCGTCCGGAACGTTTCCGTATGTTCATGAAACAGTATGTGAAGGAAATGTCCGGACTTGGTGTTGACTCTATTGGTATAGTATTGCTGATATCATTTTTTATCGGTGCAGTAATCTGTATACAGATGAAGCTCAATATCCAGAGTCCGTGGATGCCACGCTGGGTGTCGGGATATACAACGAGAGAGATACTTCTTCTTGAGTTCTCATCCTCCATCATGTGTCTTATCCTTGCCGGTAAAGTAGGTTCTAACATCGCCTCAGAGATAGGTACGATGCGTGTTACCCAGCAGATAGACGCCTTAGACATTATGGGTGTCAATTCGGCATGCTATCTTATTCTGCCCAAGATGATGGGCTTGATAACGATAATGCCGTTTCTTGTAATCTTCTCTTCTGCCACGGGAATCATCGGTGCATACGCCACGGCATACATCGGCCATGTGTTGAGTCCCGACGACTTGACGGCAGGTTTGCAACACAGTTTCAACTCCTGGTTCATGTGGATGAGTATAATAAAGAGTCTCTTTTTTGCGTTCATCATCAGCAGTGTTTCTTCCTACTATGGCTATACCGTAGACGGAGGTTCCGTGGAGGTAGGAAAGGCGAGCACCAATGCCGTAGTAACGAGCAGCGTGCTCATTCTGTGTTCCGACGTGTTCCTCACTCAGCTGCTGAGCTAACGTCTCACTTCTATTAGCTTATTAGTTCTATGAGTCTTATATGTCCTATAAGTCTTATAAGTCCCATTATTCCCAAAGAAAGAAAACAATGATAGAAATAAAACATCTCTGCAAATCTTTTGCCGATAAGGATGTATTAAAAGACATCAGTGCCGTGTTTGAGAGCGGAAAGACCAACCTCATCATCGGTCAGAGCGGAAGCGGAAAAACCGTATTGATGAAGAATCTTGTTGGTCTTCTCGAGCCAACAAGCGGTGAGGTGCTATACGACGGCAGAAACTTCGTTACCATGTCGAAGAAGGAAAAGGTGATGATGCGTCGCGAGATGGGAATGATATTCCAGAGTGCCGCCCTGTTCGACTCATTGTCGGTGCTCGAGAATGTGATGTTTCCGCTCGACATGTTCTCGTCGATGAACTATCGGGAGCGTGTTCACCGTGCACAGGAGTGTCTCGACCGTGTCAATCTGATAGAGGCACAGAAGAAATTCCCCGACGAGATTTCCGGCGGTATGCAGAAGCGTGTGGCAATCGCCCGCGCCATTGCCCTGAATCCGAAATATTTGTTTTGCGACGAGCCGAACTCTGGTCTTGATCCTAAAACCTCGCTCGTAATCGACGACCTTCTGCATGGCATCACCGAGGAATACAACATAACGACAATCATCAATACCCACGACATGAATTCCGTGATGGGTATCGGCGAGAACATCATCTTTATATATCAAGGTGAGAAGGAGTGGCAGGGGCAGAGTTCCGACATCATTGCCTCCACCAACCAGAAGCTCACCGACTTCATCTTTGCCAGCGACCTCTTGAAGAAGATGAAAGAGAATGAGATGGAGAAGATGGGGATAAAAGCCTAATGATATATCTATCTAAACAAAACTTCAAGATGTTTGTGCCATAAAGAGTGCAGCATATCTGCACCTTTGGTGCAAAGCCCAAATACTCTTAGTGTTTGGTGCAAACACAATTCATAAAGAACGCATATATTTTCTGATTTTATTTGCATTTTATTTTTATTTGACTAACTTTGCAAAATCTAATAGCTTTTATATCAAAAAACCATTGAGCGAGCGCAACGGAAGTTGCTTTCAAATTAGCGAGCCGTGAGTTTTTTATTTAAAAAGTAAGAAATATAGATACGCAAGCGGTTCGCCGTAAAAGGCGATTAAAAGGGAATCGGGTGGAAATCCCGGACAGTCCCGCTGCTGTAAGCCGCCCCTTATCTACGGGTTCAGACACAATAAGCCACTGCACTATTGTTGGGAAGGCGTCTGAAAATCCCGGGCGGCAAGTCAGAAGACCTGCCATTGCGAGGAAATGACATTCTGAGTAACCTTAAATTACAAAGAGCGGATTTTCAAGTCTTCAGCGCTTCGAGGAAGGCGCCGGAAGATGGATGATGTTGGAGAAACATTGATTCATTAATTTTATAAACCAAAATGCAAAAAAAGTACAGTTATCTGATGCTGGCACTTGTTTTGTCTATGCTTTGGCTGCCGGTGCAGCTTATGGCGCAAGACGATGCAAACATAGTGCTACAGCCACAGTTCGGCAAGCAGACAGTTACAGTTGCTAATGGGCAGGAGATTACCTTCTACGACCCTAAGGGGACGGGAAGCATCTCGGCAAGCTCATCAAACAACACGCAGTCGCTTACCGTGTTCAAACCTGCCGAAGCCGGCATGTCCGTACAGATCACATTCGAGAGTTTCGATGTGAAACCGTACAGTAACAATTATCCGGCCTACGTGAATGTGTACAACGGTGAGGCGGATGCCGACAATTCCTTCACCTTCGCCACTACAACATCCGAGGTGGTAAGCAACCTTACGCTCCCTTCGGGTGATGTGTTGGAACAGTTGTCGGGCACTCTCAGTTCGCCAAAGACTTACTATTCCACGACGAGCGACGGAGCATTGTCGGTAGGCTTCCTCTATCGCGATGCTACAAACTGCGAAGGTTGGGTGGCAAAGGTGAAATGCGTGAAGCTCGAGAACATGACCGTTACGGGAGCAGGCTCGCAGTACACCAATGTCATTGCTTCGCCAAAGAGCAAGACGAATGTAAATTTCGCCGGAGTATACGTAACGGCAAGTGGACTGCTCAATGCCGACCACTTGACGTCCGTAAGCTTCAAGCTGGCGAAAAACGAGAATGTCGTAGACCCGCTCTCCCTGAAACTGTATAAGGGAAGCGAAGCCTCATACAAAGACGCCACTCCTGTCGAAACAACGATAGCCGAGAGCAATGGCGTTTATACCTTCTCGCTCAACGAGCCATTGTCCGACGGCAACAACAGCTTTACCATCGCCGGCAACATTACTGGCGGTGAAGTTGGAGCCAAGGTGCAGATTGACATTACCGGTGTTGCCACCGCAGCCCATGCCGACGGCGTAACTCCGTTTAAGGCAGCCGAATCCGTGGCTGTGGAAAATCCGGCTGTGGTATTGATATCAGCAACCGACCAGAGTGTCGTCGTGGGCGATACGCCTCTCAACTTCTACGACGACGGAGGCATCGACGGACAGATTTCCAAGGATTTGAAATCTGCCAAGATAACATTCACCCCTTCTACCGCAGGCAAGAAAGTAATGGTAGACTTCACGAAGATGTCGCTTGCGACAGGAAGCTATTATTGGCAGGAAGTGGATGTGTATAACGGTAGCGAAGTTACCGACGACAATCTTCTCAAAACCCTGAAGGGCACGGAAACCGCATTTGTCCGATCTACAGCCGACGACGGTTCGCTGACCGTGGTCTTCAAGAGCAATGCCTATAATACAGCCGACGGCTGGGAGGCTACAGTATCTCAGTTTACTCCGCAGCCGATGACCGTAACCGGTATTGAGGCAGCACAGATAACGGGCGAAACGGTAAGTGCCGGTGATGCCGACCAGCAGATTCTGAAATTCAATGTCAAGACACAGAATACCAGTCCGCTGCTCTCTGCCAAGAAGTTTGCCTTCGCAACAAACGGAACCAGCGCACAGGTGGCAAAGGCTACCCTTTATTATACAAAGGCAAACGATGTCTTCGCCACAACGACAAAGATTGGCGAGGCTGAAGTTTCTGCCGATGCCTTTGAGATTACTGCCACCGACGAGGCAACGCTCGTTGAGGGCAACAACTACTTCTGGCTTACATACGATGTGAAGCCTACAGCACTCAACGGACAGAAAATTGACGCTGCTATCGTATCAGCTACATTGAGCGACGGCGCGCATGCCGTTGCCGAAGGAAATCCGGAAGGCGACCGCGAGGTTCTTAACAAGGTTCTCTCGCATGCCGACCAGGGCACGGTAACATCTAAGGTAAATGGTTCAATACTGTTTACCAACAAATATGGAAGCAGCTACGGCACGGACTATGAAAGCGGAAAAGACGACCGCATCAATATCTTCGAGCCTTACAACGACGGCATGATTTGCCAAATTGAATTCTCGAGATTTGCTCTTTATTACGCAAGCTATGGTTCCGACCATGCCACGATGAAGATTTACAGTGGCAAGGGAACGACAGGCGAATTGCTTTGGGAATGTACCAACGACACCAAGAATGTTGGTCCGGGCGAAGTGCTCCGCTCCACATCAGCCGACGGTGCACTTACAGTAGTCTTCAATTCCGGTTCGTCGTATAGCTGGAATACAGCAGCCGGTTGGGAGGCAACAGTAAGCGAGTATAAGTCTGTTCCGATGACTGTCTCTTCTACCGAGGTTGCTCAGACTGCAAAGACTGTTGCTGCCCCTGGCGACAAGAATATAGACCTTCTCAACATGAACATTGCCACCGCCGGCAACAAGGATGCCAAATCCCTGTCGGCAGTTGCTCTTAATCTGAAGAACTCGCAGAACAGCATCTCTAAGGTAAGCCTCTATAGCCTGACAAAGGCCGACGACGTTATTGCCGACGATGCCACTCCTCTTGCTACAGCCGATATCGACGGAACGTCTGCCGAGGCTGTCCTCACTCTCGCTGAACCGCAAACTCTTGCAGAGGGCAACAACTGGTTCCGTATCCGTTGTGACATCTCCGACAAGGCAAAGGCAGAAGACGTTGTCGATGCTGCCGTGGAGACAGTTACTGTCGGCGG
>DAIOXG010000140.1:0-6684 GCA_036758085.1 Prevotella sp.
TGTAGTATATTATTGCTTAATCCAAATGAATATTATAAATTTAGGAATTCTTGCTCACATTGATGCAGGAAAAACTTCCGTAACCGAGAATCTGCTGTTTGCCAGTGGAGCAACGGAAAAGTGCGGCCGTGTGGATAATGGTGACACCATAACGGACTCTATGGATATAGAGAAACGTAGAGGAATTACTGTCCGGGCTTCTACGACATCTATTATCTGGAATGGAGTGAAATGCAATATCATTGACACTCCGGGACACATGGATTTTATTGCGGAAGTGGAGCGGACATTCAAAATGCTTGATGGAGCAGTCCTCATCTTATCCGCAAAGGAAGGCATACAAGCGCAGACAAAGTTGCTGTTCAGTACTTTACAAAAGCTGCAAATCCCGACAATTATATTTATCAATAAGATTGACCGTGCCGGTGTGAATTTGGAGCGTTTGTATATGGATATAAAAACAAATCTGTCGCAAGATGTCCTGTTTATGCAAACTGTTGTCGATGGATCGGTTTATCCGGTTTGCTCCCAAACATATATAAAGGAAGAATACAAAGAATTTGTATGCAACCATGACGACGATATATTAGAACGATATTTGGCGGATAGCGAAATTTCACCGGCTGATTATTGGAATACGATAATCGCTCTTGTGGCAAAAGCCAAAGTCTATCCGGTGCTACATGGATCAGCAATGTTCAATATCGGTATCAATGAGTTGTTGGACGCCATTTCTTCTTTTATACTTCCTCCGGCATCAGTCTCAAACAGACTTTCAGCTTATCTCTATAAGATAGAGCATGACCCCAAAGGGCATAAAAGAAGTTTTCTTAAAATAATTGACGGAAGTCTGAGACTTCGAGACGTTGTAAGAATCAACGATTCGGAAAAATTCATCAAGATTAAAAATCTAAAGACTATTTATCAGGGCAGAGAGATAAATGTTGATGAAGTGGGTGCCAATGATATCGCGATTGTAGAAGATATAGAAGATTTTCGAATCGGAGATTATTTAGGTGCTAAACCTTGTTTGATTCAAGGATTATCTCATCAGCATCCCGCTCTCAAATCCTCCGTCCGGCCAAATAAGCCCGAAGAGAGAAGCAAGGTGATATCCGCTCTGAATACATTGTGGATTGAAGACCCGTCTTTGTCCTTTTCCATAAACTCATATAGTGATGAATTGGAAATCTCGTTATATGGTTTGACCCAAAAGGAAATCATACAGACATTGCTGGAAGAACGATTTTCCGTAAAGGTCCATTTTGATGAGATCAAGACTATCTACAAAGAACGACCTATAAAAAAGGTCAATAAGATTATTCAGATCGAAGTACCACCCAACCCTTACTGGGCCACAATAGGGCTGACTCTTGAACCCTTACCGTTAGGGGCAGGGTTGCAAATCGAAAGTGACATCTCCTATGGTTATCTGAACCATTCTTTTCAAAATGCCGTTTTTGAAGGGATTCGTATGTCTTGCCAATCTGGTTTACATGGATGGGAAGTGACAGATCTGAAAGTAACTTTTACTCAAGCCGAGTATTATAGCCCGGTAAGTACACCTGCTGATTTCAGACAGCTGACCCCTTATGTCTTCAGGCTGGCTTTGCAACAGTCAGGTGTGGACATTCTCGAACCGATGCTCTGTTTTGAGTTGCAGATACCCCAAGTAGCGAGTTCCAAAGCTATTACAGATTTGCAAAAACTGATGTCTGAGATTGAAGACATCAGTTGTAATAATGAGTGGTGTCATATTAAAGGGAAAGTTCCATTAAATACAAGTAAAGACTATGCCTCAGAAGTAAGTTCGTACACTAAGGGCTTAGGCATTTTTATGGTTAAGCCATGTGGGTATCAAATAACAAAAGACGGTTATTCTGATAATATCCGCATGAACGAAAAAGATAAACTTTTATTCATGTTCCAAAAATCAATGTCATTAAAATAATGGAGCGGTCAGGAAATTTCTATAAGGCAATACGGTTGGGATATATACTTATCTCCATTCTTATCGGATGTATGGCATATAATAGCCTCTATGAATGGCAGGAGATAGAAGCATTAGAACTTGGCAATAAAAAAATAGACGAGCTCCGAAAAGAAATAAACAATATCAATATTCAAATGATAAAATTTTCTCTATTGGGTGAAACAATACTGGAATGGAACGATAAAGATATCGAGCATTACCATGCACGGCGTATGGCAATGGACAGTATGCTCTGCCGTTTCAAGGCCACCTATCCAGCAGAGCGCATCGATAGTGTGCGCAGTCTTTTAGAGGATAAGGAACGACAGATGTTCCAGATAGTCCGGTTAATGGATGAACAACAATCTATTAACAAGAAGATAGCCAATCAAATTCCGGTTATTGTACAGAAAAGTGTGCAGGAACAGTCCAAAAAGCCAAAACGAAAAGGTTTCTTAGGCATATTCGGCAAAAAAAAGGAAGTAACTCCAGCAGTATCAACCACTATCCTTCATTCGGTCAATAGAAACGTAATCAGCGAACAGAAAGTGCAGGATCGCCAATTGTCGGAACAAGCCGACAGCCTTGCAGCTCGTAATGCAGAACTTAACAGACAACTGCAAGAATTGATTTGCCAAATAGAAGAAAAGGTACAAACCGAACTGCAAAGCCGGGAAAACGAAATAGTTGCCATGCGTGAAAAGTCATTTATGCAAGTAGGCGGTTTAATGGGATTCGTTCTTCTATTGTTGTTAATTTCCTACATCATCATACATCGTGATGCAAAAAGCATTAAACAATACAAGCACAAGACAACTGATTTGATAAGGCAACTGGAACAATCCGTACAACGGAACGAGGCACTGATAACGTCAAGGAAGAAGGCGGTACATACTATCACCCATGAACTGCGCACACCGCTGACAGCAATAACAGGCTATGCCGGACTGATACGGAAAGAACAGTGTGAGGATAAGTCCGGGCAGTATATCCAAAACATACTGCAATCCTCCGACCGTATGCGGGATATGCTTAACACTTTGCTTGACTTCTTCCGCCTGGACAACGGCAAGGAACAGCCCCGTCTGTCACCCTGCCGGATTTCAGCAATCACGCACACACTTGAAACGGAGTTCATGCCTGTTGCCGTGAACAAAGGGCTGTCCTTGTCCGTGAAGACTGGACACGATGCCATTGTATTGACCGACAAAGAGCGAATAATACAAATCGGGAATAACCTGCTGTCAAACGCTGTCAAGTTCACAGAAGAAGGCGGTGTTTCTTTGATTACTGAATATGATAATGGAGTTCTGACACTGGTCGTTGAAGATACAGGTACAGGCATGACAGAAGAGGAACAGAAACAAGCGTTCGGTGCGTTTGAACGTCTATCAAATGCCGCCGCAAAGGAGGGTTTCGGGCTTGGGCTTGCCATAATGCGTAATATTGTGTCGATGCTTGGCGGAACAATCCGTTTAGACAGCAAGAAAGGGAAAGGCAGTCGTTTCACAGTTGAAATTTCTATGCAGGAAGCTGAAGAACAGCTTGGATATACAAGCAATACACCTGTTTATCATAACAATAAATTCCATGATGTTGTCGCCATTGACAATGATGAGGTATTACTTCTGATGCTGAAAGAGATGTATTCCCAAGAAGGAATACACTGCGACACTTGCACCGATGCTGCGGCACTGATGGAAATGATACGCCAGAAAGAATACAGCCTGTTGCTGACAGACTTGAATATGCCCGGTATAAACGGTTTCGAATTACTGGAACTGTTGCGTTCGTCCAACGTGGGCAATTCACCAACAATCCCGGTGGTTGTGGCAACCGCTTCGGGCAGTTGTAACAAAGGGGAACTATTGGCAAAAGGCTTTGCCGGATGCCTGTTCAAACCGTTCTCCATATCGGAACTGATGGAGGTTTCCGACAGGTGTGCCATAAAAGCGACACCGGACGGGAAACCGGACTTTTCCGCCTTATTGTCCTATGGCAATGAAGCCGTCATGCTGGAAAAGTTGATAACTGAAACAGAAAAGGAAATGCAGGCGGTACGGGATGCAGCAAAAGAAAAAGACCTGCAAAAGCTGGATTCCCTGATCCACCACCTGCGCAGTTCGTGGGAGGTGCTCCGTGCCGACCAACCGCTGAATGTACTTTACGGATTGCTTCGTGGCGATGCTCTCCCGGATGGTGAAGCGTTAAGCCATGCCGTGACTGCCGTGCTGGATAAGGGAGTGGAAATAATACGGTTGGCAGAAGAGGAAAGGAGAAAATACGAAGATGAATAAGACAAAAATAATTGTGGTGGAAGACAACATCGTGTATTGCGAATATGTCTGCAATATGCTGTCACGGGAGGGCTACCGCAATATGAAGGCTTACCACCTCTCAACCGCGAAGAAACATCTGCAACAGGCAACAGATAATGATATCGTGGTTGCCGACCTGCGTCTGCCTGACGGCAGTGGCATAGACCTTTTGTGCTGGATGCGAAAGGAGGGAAAGATGCAGCCCTTCATCATTATGACCGACTACGCCGAAGTTAATACCGCCGTGGAAAGCATGAAACTCGGCTCGATAGACTATATTCCCAAACAGCTTGTGGAGGATAAACTTGTCCCCCTGATCCGTTCCATACTGAAAGAACGTCAGGCAGGACAACGCCGTATGCCTATATTCGCCCGTGAAGGTTCCGCCTTTCAGAAAATCATGCACCGCATAAGGCTGGTAGCCGCCACCGATATGAGCGTGATGATATTTGGTGAGAACGGCACGGGCAAGGAGCATATTGCCCACCTGTTGCATGACAAGAGCAAACGTGCAGGCAAGCCATTTGTGGCGGTGGACTGCGGTTCACTCTCCAAAGAGCTTGCACCGTCGGCTTTCTTCGGACACGTCAAAGGTGCATTTACAGGTGCGGACAATGCCAAGAAAGGATATTTCCATGAGGCGGAAGGCGGCACGTTGTTTCTGGACGAGGTAGGAAACCTCGCGTTGGAAACCCAACAGATGTTGCTCCGTGCCATACAGGAGAGGCGGTATCGCCCGGTCGGAGACAAGGCAGACCGGAATTTCAATGTCCGCATCATCGCTGCTACCAATGAAGATTTGGAGGTATCGGTGAATGAAAAGCGTTTTCGGCAGGATCTTCTGTACCGCCTGCACGACTTCGGGATAACCGTTCCTCCGTTGCGTGACTGTCAAGAAGACATTATGCCGCTGGCAGAGTTCTTCCGTGATATGGCAAACAGAGAGCTGGAGTGTAGCGTGAGCGGGTTCAGTTCCGAAGCACGTAAAGCGTTGCTGACACACGCATGGCCGGGCAACGTGCGGGAACTTCGGCAGAAAGTTATGGGTGCTGTATTGCAGGCGCAGGAAGGTGTTGTCATGAAAGAGCATCTGGAACTTGCCGTGACGAAACCGACCTCTACTGTCAGCTTCGCCTTGCGCAATGACGCGGAGGATAAGGAGCGGATATTGCGTGCGTTGAAACAGGCAAACGGCAACCGGAGTGTCGCCGCAGAACTGCTCGGCATAGGCAGGACAACACTATACAGCAAACTTGAAGAGTATGGACTTAAATATAAATTCAAGCAATCATAGCCCGTAATTCACTGAATTTGGCTATCTTTGCATAACATTTGAGAAAAACGGCGATTGGCAGGAGCTTTTCGCCGCCAACATATAGGATAAGACCGCAAGGCGTTTCAAGCGAAAATCTGGTAAATTGGAACTACGGAGACGATTGCGTGATGCTTATGCTATGCTTACGCATAGCGTGCATTCACGTACTCTCCGTAAAGGCTTTACCAGAGCCATCGCTTGAAGGTAGTGTGAATTGCACGCTACTTTTTTACCCTTGCCTAACGAAAGGAAACGATTATGGGTAAAGTTCAGATTCTCGCCGTACTGACGATGGACGGATGTCTTTCTTCAGAGTTATATGATAAAGCACATCAGGATTTGTGCCTTGACCGTTGCGGTCTTGATGAAATCAGGAAGAAAGCCTTTTACCGTGTGACACCGGACTATTCCATTTCAATGCTGCACGAATGGAGAAAAGACTGCACAAACATCCGTTACCTCGCGGAAGCCACACCGGACACGGCAGACTATATAAACGGACTGCTGCGGATGCACGCTGTGGATGAAATCATACTATACACCGTTCCTTTCATATCCGGAAGCGGACGACATTTTTTTAAGTCGGCTCTGCCAGAGCAACACTGGACGCTTTCCTCTTTGAAAAGCTATCCCAACGGTGTATGTCGCATTATCTATATCCTTGATAAAAAAGCAAGATAGCCAAAATGTGCGGCAAGCATACATTTCTATTTTCAGGAATAGAATAAATGTTCCGATTACAAACAATTTAAGTCGGAGATAATTTGTCCTTGTGAAAAAATACTGAATTTTATACCTCTGAAATCCAGCACTTTGTAAAATTGAGTGTTGGATTTTTTATTTTCTGCCGCGTTTTTTGCCAATTATATTCATGTGCGCACGCAGAAAACAAAGTGTAATTTTCAAAATTGACAGAACCATGAATTATTTCTTGCTGGCGGAAACCGACTTTTTCCGCCTGATAAACGAAGCCGGCGACTGCAATATGGAAACGGCATACACGGCTTTCGCCACCCAAGTGATCGAACTGTGCAACGGCGGCATGGACATGAACCTTACCGTCATCGCGCTTGCCTACA